>NZ_JBJERV010000091.1:0-24912 GCF_051882455.1 Huintestinicola sp.
CTAATTTCAGGAGATAGGCTCCTTTATTAACCTAAATTTATTATACAAGGAGAAAAACTCCCGGGAAAGGAATGGTCATAATTATGAAAAGCTTTGATGAACGTCTCCATTTTGAGGAAGAGAGCCGCCTTATCGCCTCTGCTTCGGGGAATATCACTCCCTTTGACTCCATTGCCGCAGGAGCCGCCTGTGCCGCTGCGGCTGCGGAAAGGGGCGGCAGTACCATACTCGCGGCTCACGGCTCGGGAACGGGGGCGGACGCACTGGCATATGCCTTTGCTTCGGGGGCGGCTGCGGCAGGGGCAAGGTGCATATTCGCAGGGGACTGCTGCGCTCCTGCGGCGGCATATGCGGCAAGGGTGCTGGGCTGTGACGCAGGCTGCCACGTCCGCACGGAGATAACCGCTTCATTGGGGCTTTTTTCGGGTGACGGACTGCCCCTTTACCGCAGCTTCGAGGAGGCGGTGGAACGGGAGCTCAGGGGTACAAGAGAGCTGCCATACAGTCATTTCGGGGACATTCGCATATTCGCCGGTGCGGAGGATATCTATGCGGCAGGGATAGGCTCGCTGCTTCGTTCGGAGCCTTCACGGGTCTATGCGGACGTTTACAGCTCATCGCCCTCGGTGATGAGGGTATGCGGACGTATCCTTGAGGGAAAGGGCAGCAAAAACGGGGAGCGCATCGCCTTCCGCATAAGCGCTGACGGCAGGCGGATATCCGCATATTCCGAGGAGACGGGATATGTTTTCAGGGACAAGCTTATTATGCTCTGCTGCCGCAGGCTTTTTGAGCAGGGGCGCGACGCGGCGGTATGCGGAAAGGCTCCGAGAGCCCTTGAAAAGCTGGCGGGACTTTACGGCAGGAAGATACTGAGCTGCGGCGGTGCGGTGTGCATTAACGAGAAAAGCCCCTCGGAGAGATGTCTTGCCGCAAGAAAAGCCGCTTCGGAGCAGCTGTTCACAAGCGACAGCATTGCCCTTATGGTCACTGTTCTCGATATCCTGGGTTCGGAGGAGAAAACTCTTGGAGAGGCGCTGGAGGGACTTCCCGAATATGCGGACATCAGCAGGTACATTCCCGTTGACCGCCCCTCGGAGCTGCTTAAAAGGCTGTGCGTTCCCGGAATGGAGGAGAGCGGCGTTATAGGCGACGGGGAGAACGGCAGGGTAACTATCCGTCCCGTCCGCACGGGCAAGGGAGTTATGCTATGTGTGGAGAGCTATTCCGCTGAGACCGCCGCAGAGCTTTGCGATTTTTATGCGGGCGTGATCGGCGGAGAGGGGAGAGCCTGAATAATATTCAGCCGTTTCCGATATTTATTATCGGGAGCGGCTTTTTTCGGCTAAACATTATGCTTTGATAAAAAATCCCGCTTGACAAAAGCATGGGGATATGCTATAATAAAAAAAAAGAAGCAGCCGTATAGACGGTGTGCCTCCTAGAAAGTCAATAATGTCTCTAACGTGATGTTAGAAACTGACTGCTCAAGGCGGTAACTTGGGCGGTCAGTCTTTTAATACAAATCGACATTAGAAATTGTACTTGAAGCCTTGCAAAAGCTTGCATATATGGCTTTTGCAAGAGCTGAAAGTCAACAATTTCAATGTCGATTTGTATATTGCGTCTGTAATTTAAGATCTCTATGATAAGGCGGATCACGTCAACAACGAGTGCTGACAACGCACAAATTTCGAGTATCGTCATATACATTTGCACCTCCCTCCCATTGGATTTTGCGAAGGGAAAAGAGGAGACATCACCGCCTACCGTTTTATAAGGAAGCTTTTGGCTTCCTTACGTGGCTGCTTCGGGTGGTACGATATGTACCGATTTTATTATATATTTTTCGGCATATTTTGTCAATTACAATTCGGTTACAGTTTACGACCTGCTGTTCTCAGATTTGGGAACAGCGTTTTTTAGCGTTATAAAAGCACTTTTTTCAAAAAAACACTTGCATTTTCCGAAAACATACTGTATAATATAAGAAGCAATTATTTTGCGCTGTACAAAAACACGCTGACCGGGATACAGTAAGCACCGTGCACTTTTGGCATACACAGAGAATAGGGAGCGTCCGATGCTTCGGACGAGCTGGAAATCCCTTTGTGCCGTTCGGTTCCGAAATTCGCCCGTGAGTGGCTGCCTTGAATGTCGTGTTCCTTTGCGGACAACGGTTATTAGGGGCGGACGAATGACCGCGTTAAGGTCGGGGGGATGTCTGTCCTTAGCCTTTGTACGAGCTGAATTTATGCTCCGTAAAGTCGGGAATAGATATTTCTCCTGTGCCTGAATGGTTTAATTTCGGGTACGGGTTTTTTTATTACATTTTTCAGAAAGGATAGAAATCAATGAAAGAACAGCTTGAAAAGATACTTCAGACGGCAAAGCAGGAGCTGTCGGAGTGTCACGACCTGAAAATTATGGAGGAGCTGAGAGTTAAGTTTCTGGGCAAAAAGGGCGAGCTTACGGCTATCCTCAAGCAGATGGGCGGTCTGTCCGCAGAGGAGAGACCCGTTATCGGTCAGCTTGCCAACAAGGTCCGCTCGGAGATAGAAGAAAAGCTCTCCGAAAAGGCTGAATCCCTCAAAAGCGAGGCTGCCGCTAAGAAGATGGCAGAGGAAACTATTGACGTTACTCTCCCCGGAAAGGCTCCCCGTCCCGGACGTCTCCACCCCCTTACTGCTACTCTTGAAGAGGTAAAGGAAATTTTCCTGGGCATGGGCTTTGATATCGTTGACGGTCCCGAAGTTGAGACTGACCATTACTGCTTCGAGGCTCTTAATATGCCCAAGCACCACCCTGCAAGAGACACTCAGGACACCTTCTACATCAACGACAACGTTGTCCTCAGAACTCAGACCTCCAGCGTTCAGATACGCACTATGGAGCAGAGAAAGCCTCCTATCAGAATTATTTCTCCCGGCCGCGTTTACCGTTCAGATGCTGTTGATGCAACTCATTCTCCCCTTTTCCATCAGATAGAGGGACTTGTTATCGACAAGGGCGTTACTCTCGGCGATCTGTACGGCACCCTTGACCTGCTTATGAAGAAGCTTTACGGCAAGGACGCTAAGATCCGTCTCCGTCCCCATCATTTCCCCTATACAGAGCCTTCCGCGGAGGTTGACCTTGTATGCTTCAACTGCGGCGGCAAGGGCTGCTCAATGTGCAAGGGCGAGGGCTATGTGGAGCTTTTAGGCTCGGGTATGGTCCACCCCGAGGTACTCCGCGGCTGCGGCATTGACCCCGAGGTCTACAGCGGCTTCGCTTTCGGTATCGGTCTTGAGCGTATCACCATGGGCAGATATCATATCAATGACATGAGACTGCTTTATGAGAATGATATGAGATTTTTGGGACAGTTCTAAAAATCGGTAATTAACGGAGGCTCCCATATGGCAGCGCCAAACGAATATACGGGCAGAAAAAAGCTTGGAATAATAGCAGCGCTTTGTGCAGTCTTTTCGGTATGGCTGATGATAGCAAGCAAGACAGTTCTGACAGCGATAATCATGTGTATTCTTGCGGCGCTTCTTTTCAAAGGCTTCAAGGCAGCAAAATATATTTTTATTTTTTTGCAGACCACAAGAGGAGCGTTCGCTCTGCTCAATATCCTTAACGGAGAAATGGAGCTGCTGACGGGCGAAGCGCCTTATTATGTGCTTTATTTCATTTACGCTGTCGCAAGCATAATAATGCTTCTTTTCGATAAGGATATAAAAGAATTTTACAGATAAATTTGAACGGAGGAAAAATAATAAATGGATCTTTCAGTCAGATGGCTCTCCGATTATGTTGATATCGGAGACATGAGCATAAAGGAGCTTTGCTCGGGACTTACCATGAGCGGCTCCAAGGTTGAAAAATACGAAACTGAGGGCAGCGAGATATCCCGCGTTGTTGTGGGAAAGATACTCGACGTTAAGCCCCATGAAAATTCCGACCACCTTGTTGTGTGTCAGGTGGATGTTGGCGAGGCTGAGCCTGTTCAGATAGTTACGGGCGCTCCCAACATCAGAGAGGAAAATATCGGGGACTTAGTTCCCGCCGCTCTTGACGGCTCCACACTCCCCGGGGGCGTGAAGATAAAGAAGGGCAAGCTGAGAGGCGTTGCTTCAAACGGTATGCTCTGCTCTCTGGGCGAGCTGGGTCTTACCACTCACGATTTCCCCTATGCAATTGCCGACGGCATTTTTATCCTGAAAAGCGAGGACGGCAGAGAGCTTACCCCCGGTATGGATATCCGCGATGCAATCGACCTTAACGACACATCTGTCGAATTTGAGATAACCTCAAACCGTCCCGACTGCCTTTCCGTTCTGGGTCTGGCACGAGAGACCGCTGCCACATTCGACAAGCCCCTTAACATCAAGGAGCCTGCTTTCAAGGGCATTGACGGAGACATCAATGATATGCTCAAGGTGCAGATAAAGAACGAGAAGCTTTGCTCACGGTATTGTGCAGGCGTTGTGAAGAACGTTAAGATCGCTCCCTCTCCCCTGTGGCTGAGAGAAAGACTTCGTGCAAGCGGCGTTCGTCCTATCAACAATTTTGTTGATATCACAAACTATGTAATGCTTGAGTACGGTCATCCCATGCACGCCTTTGATATCCGCTACATCAAGGGCAATTCCATTGAGATAAGAAATGCCGCAGAGGGTGAGAAGATAACCACTCTTGACGGCGTTGAGAGAACGCTTTCCGAGAAGATGCTGGTCATTGCAGACTCCGAAAAGCCCGTTGCCGTTGCAGGCGTTATGGGCGGAGAGTACAGCGGAATCATGGACGACACCGTTGATGTGGTATTTGAGGCTGCCTGCTTTGACGGCGCAAGTGTGCGCACCACCGCAAAGGCTCTGGGAATGAGGACAGACGCTTCTGCACGCTTTGAAAAGGGTCTTGACCCCAGAATGTGTATGCCTGCGCTGCTTCGTGCATTTGAGCTGGTTGAGGAGCTGGGCTGCGGCGAGGTCGTTCGCACGATAATTGACTGCGACACTCATGCGGACACTCAGAAAACTGCCCCCTTTGACCCCGTATGGATAAACAATTTCCTGGGCACCCATATTCCCGAGGAGGATATGATAAAGTATCTTGAAAAGCTTGATATCAAGGTAAAGGACGGCATTGCTTACGCTCCTCCTTACAGAATTGACATTGAGTACAAAAACGACCTTGCGGAGGAAATTGCCCGTCTTTACGGCTACAATAACATTCCCCAGACAATTATCCGCGGCGTTGCGAGCGGCGAGCTTACTCCCGAGCAGAAGTTCAGCAGAAAGGTCATGAACGCTGCCTGCGCGCTTGGCGCAAACGAGATAACCACATTCTCCTTTATCTCCCCCAAATATTTCGACAAGATACGCCTTCCCGAGGACAGCGTTCTCAGAAAGACCGTTGTTATCACAAATCCTCTGGGCGAGGACACATCCGTTATGAGAACTTCTATGCTCCCCTCTATGTGCGAGGTGCTGGCGAGAAACTACAACAGCAGAAATGCCGAGGCTGTGCTTTTTGAAATGGGCAATGAGTATCTTCCGGGGGGCGGCGAGCTGCCCGAGGAGCCTGCAAGAATTGCTTTCGGTATGTACGGCGAGGGTTACGATTTCTACAGCTTAAAGGGAATTATCGAGCAGCTGCTTGATATTGTGGGTGCGGCTGATGTTTCCTATGAGCCCTGCAAGGGTGTTTCCGAGAATTTCGGTGAGGCGCCCGCATTCCACCCCGGAAGATGTGCGGAGGTATTTGCAGGCGGAAAGGCTATAGGCATTTTCGGCGAGCTTCACCCCGAGACACTTGAGAATTACGGCATCGGCGTTAAGGCATATGCGGCAAAGCTGAACCTTCCCGAGCTTATGGCTGCTGCCGCTCCCAAGACCTACAAGCCCCTGCCCAAGTTCCCTGCCACCACAAGAGACCTGGCTGTGGTATGCGACGATGATATCCCCGTTGCTCACCTTGAAAAGGCTATCACCGAGGGTGTTGGCAAAATTCTCGAGAGCGTCAAGCTTTTCGATGTTTACAAGGGCAAGCAGATAGCTGACGGAAAGAAGTCCGTTGCTTTCAGCATTGTAATGCGCTCCCACGAGGGTACTCTTACCGACGAGCAGGCTGACAGCGCTGTTAAGAAGGCACTCAAAAAGCTTTCCGAGCTGGGCGCGGAGATAAGAGCGTAATTGTTGGATAAGTTATAAAAAATGTCTCTCATCGTTTTTAGCGGTGAGAGACTTTTTTATACGTAAACTATTTGATATGACCCGAAAAACAGGTGATAATGCTTTTAAAGAAATCCCAGCTTATCTGTATTGTTACCGAGCCGATAGTCTGCCGCCCCGATAAACTTTAGAACGAGAGGCTGCAGGCTCAGCCTGCCGTTACCGAGCCGACAGTCTGCCGCCCCGATAAACTTTAGAACGAGAGGCTGCAGGCTCAGCCTGCCGTTACCGAGCCGACAGTCTGTCGCCCAAAAAAATTACAGAACGTCTCGCTGCGGGTCGTCACCCGCCTGCTTTGCGGCAGTAAGGGTATTTTTCATAAGCATTGCAATGGTCATAGGTCCGACGCCGCCGGGAACGGGGGTTATGTAGCCTGCCTTTTCCTTGCAGGCTTCAAAATCAACGTCTCCGCAGAGCTTGCCCTCTTCGTTTCGGTTCATGCCTACGTCAATGACTACCGCGCCTTCCTTCACCATATCGGGAGTTACAAACTTTGCCTTGCCCACGGCGGCAACGAGGATATCCGCCTGTGAGCATATTTCCTTGAGGTTCTTTGTCTTTGAGTGGGTGATGGTAACGGTGCCGTTTTTATGGAGCAGGAGCATTGCCATGGGCTTGCCTACGATATTGCTTCTGCCGATAACTACGCAGTTTTTGCCGCATACGTCCACGCCTGTGTCGGCGATAAGCTCCATTACGCCTGCGGGGGTGCAGGGGAGGAAGGAATAATCGCCTATCATTATATGTCCCACATTTTCGGGGTGGAATGCGTCAACGTCCTTTTCGGGGCGGATAGCGTTGATAACGGCGGTCTCGTTTATCTGCTTCGGCAGGGGGAGCTGGACGAGTATGCCGTTTACGCGGCTGTCGTTATTGAGCTTGTTGACCAGTTCAAGAAGCTCTGCTTCGGTGGTCTCCTCGGGGAGAGCGTACTCGAATGACTCAAAGCCTACCTCTGCGCAGGCTTTCTTTTTATTGTTCACATACACTCTTGATGCAGGGTTATCGCCTACGATAACTACTGCCAGACCTATGGATATGCCTTTTGCTTTCAGCTCTTCGGCTTCGGCTCTTACCTGAGCCTTTACCTTTGCGGATACTGCCTTGCCGTCGATAAGATTTGCCATTGTTTTTTCCTCCATTATATTATTTTTGTTAATTCAAAATATCAGGCTTTTAGTTGGAATTATCGGGTACGCTTAGCAATGCGCCCGTGGCGCATTGTGTTAAGGGCAAAGCCCTTAACAATCCCAGGGGAACGCCCTCTATCGCAGGGCGGGGCTTGTTTACAAGACCAATCCCCTCTTGAAAACAGTCCACAGGACTGTTTTCAATTCACCCCTTTGCGGAGCTCTTCTAAGGATAAGGAGTTTCGCAGATAAACTTTGTTTATCATTGCGGAAGGGCGACCAAAGGGCGGGGCTTGTATGCAAGACCAATTGCCCTACTTGGAAACCCGCAAGCCTTTGAAAAGGCTTGAGCGAAACTTTTATCTTTGGGGGTCAGGTGAGTTTGTTTGTTAGTTATCTTCCTCGTTTTCCTCGTCCTCAACGATCTTCTGCTCTGCTGTTAATTCCTTATGCTTCTTAGCCGCTTTCCTCTCGGCTTCTTCCCTTTCCGCATTTGCCGCAGCTTCAAGTATAGCCTTTGATTCCTCGGTATCGCGATAAAGCAAAATGCCCTTTTTCTTCACTCTAACCCTCATTATGATAATAACGGCAAGTGCGGCAACAGCGCTTATTATCGCCAGCATCTGTGACGCTCTCACGCTGCCGATATACAGGCTGTCCGTTCTGAGGCTCTCTATAAAAAATCTTCCTATGCCGTACCAGAACACGTACATACAGAAAACCTCTCCGTCAAATTTGCGGTGCTTATGATAAAAGTGGAGTATGATAAATCCCAAAGCGCACCATATTGACTCGTAAAGGAAACAGGGGTGGACGGGCGCATAGGGGTCTATGGTCATTCCCTGTGCGGCAAGTGACGCCTGATGATTTGCGAGATACTGCTGTATTTTTCCGCCCGACATTCCCCAGGGGAGGGTGGTATTGCAGCCGAATGCTTCCTGATTGAAGAAGTTGCCCCATCTGCCGAGAGACTGTCCGATAAGAAAGCCCATTGCGGCAAGGTCGAGGGTGGGGAGTATCCTGAGCTTTCGCAGCTTTGCGGTGATACAGCCGAACAGGAGCGCTCCGATTATTCCGCCGTAGATGGCAAGTCCGCCGTCTCTTATGGCGAAAACCTCCTTGATATCGTGAAAGCTTTCGGCGTGGAGCGCCACATAGTAGAGCCTTGCGCCTATGACCGCTCCGATAAGTCCTGCGAATACTGCGTCTGTAAGGCGGTCGCCCTCTATGCCAAACTCCTTTGTGCACTTAAAGCAGTATATCATTGCCAGCAGCATTCCCAGGGCGATAAGCACTCCGTACCACTTTATTGACAGTCCGAAAAGGGAAAATGCCTCGTTATCAACGGTGATATCTATTCCCAGTCCCGGAAAAACGATGTTATCTCCGTAAAGTCTTCCGACTCCGTTCATTTGTGATGTTCAGTCCTTTCGGGGGTTTTTATTTTTCTATGGGACGGATAACGGAAAGGGTGCTGTTATCCGCATCAAATCGTGTTTTAAGGCAGGCGTTAACGTCCTCCACGGACGCATTTGCCACCGCTTCGATAACGGAGAATGCATCTCCCGTTCCTCTGAGTCCTGCGTTTATGAGTCCCGAGGCTATGGACTCGGGGCTGCCCAGACCCTTTATGAGAGAGCCGTAATAATGCTTCTTTGCTATCTCAAAGCTTTCGGGGTCAAAGCCCTCGGCAATACGTCTCTTTATCTCGGCACCAAGCATCTCACGGACCTTTTCGGGGTCTCTTGATTCGCCGCCGAAAATGGGAACGAAAAAGCCGTCTCCCGAAAATGTCTCGAAATAAAACGCGGAATTTATAAGTCCGCCGTCATAGAGGGTCTTGTAAAGCTCCGAGGTCTCGCCCATAAGAAGCTCCTCCGCCATATTGCAGAGCACGGTTTCCCTGACGATATCATCGTTGCTCACAGGCTTTGATTTGAAGCCCAGATTGAAAATGGGAACGGCTACCTCGAAGCTCTGCTCCTTATAGCTGTCCTTGACCTTGTCAGGCTCCTCGGGAACTATAGATATGAGATTTTTATTCTCGCAGGGCTTCAAAAGCTCATCGCAGACGGAAAGTATCTCCTCCTCGTCCACATCTCCCGCAATGGCAAGCACCATATTGTGGAGATTGTAGAAGGTATTGTAGCAGCGGTAAAGCAGGTCGGCGTTTATCTGCGCGATAGACTCCTGTGTACCTGCGATATCTATCCTTACGGGATTTTCGTGGTATATCCCCTCAAGGAGATTGAAAAACACCTTCCAGTCGGGGCTGTCGTCGTACATTCTTATCTCCTGCCCGATGATCCCCTGCTCCTTGCGGACTGTTTCCTCGGTGAAATAGGGCTTCCGGACAAAATCCAGCAGTATTCTCAGGGAGGGTATGAAATTGTCGGTGCAGGAAAAAAGATAGCAGGTCCTGTCAAATGAGGTGTAGGCGTTTCCCGAGGCTCCCGTCTGTGCGTAGAGGTCGAAAACATCGCAGTCCTCGTTCTCGAAAAGCTTGTGCTCGAGATAATGGGCAATGCCGCTCGGGACGGTAACAAAATCAGGGTCGTCGGAGGTCTTGAAGGTGGTGTTCACAGAGCCGTAACGGGTGCCGAAAAGGGCGTGCTTTACGCTGTGGCCTTCGGTCTTCCAGATAAGTATCTCAAGTCCGCTGTCGTGAAGCACTCTTGTGTATTTTTCCCCTGTGCGGGCGTTTGAAATGATCTCTTTTGTCATGGCTCAGTCCTCCTTTCCCGTTAACACATAGACAGTATCAAGCGTGAGAGACCTGCCGTATTCGCATATCTGCTCTCTTGTTACGGCGTTTATCCGCTCAGCCGCTTCCTCGGGGGTGAAGATATCGCCGTCAAGGTAGCCGTCGGATATCCAGTCTGCGGCGGCTTTCGGTGAGTCGAAAACGGATTTCAGGGCGCAGGTAAGGAGAAGCTTGGTCTTTTGGAGCAGTTCATCGGTAAATTCGCCCTTTGCCGCCAGCTCGACCTGTCTTATTATCTCTGCCTTTGCAGGCTCGATATTGTCCTTCTCAACGCCGCTGTCGATAAACAGCACTCCCTTTTTGCGGCTGACGCTGGCGGAGCAGTAATAGCAGAGGCTCAGCTTTTCTCTTACGCTCTTGAAGAGCATTGAAAAGGGTGTGCCGCCGAGGAGCGCATTAAAGAGCTTTGATACGGCATAATCCGTCTCGGGGGTCTTATACGCCATGACCATTTTGCTCTGTGCCACTTCCAGCCTGTCGGTCTTGCTTATGGGTCCGGGCTTTGCGGGAGAGGTGCTGTTTTCGGGCTCATATATCTCTCCCCTGTCCATTGCGGAAAAACGGTCAATGATAAGCTTTTCGCATTCGGGGGATATCTCGCAGCCCACGCAGACTATCTCTATCCTTGCAGTTCGGAGGATATTTTTATATGCCTTATATACCTCCGAAGCTGTAAGAGCCATTGCTTCGGAGCGCTCGCCCTTGAGGGGTATTCCCGCAGGCTCGCCTTCATAGACTATCCTGCCCGCATTTTTCAAGGCATAGCCTCTTTTATCGTTGATATCTGCGTCGATATCGTCAATAAGCTCCTGCTTTTTCAGCTTAAACTGCTTTTCGGGGAAGCATTCCTCCCCGTTTACAACCTCGGTCACAGGCTCAAAAATGCACTCTGTGAGCAGCTCGGCGGTCTGACGGGTGATGTCCTCCCCGTTTAAGGCGTATTTATCCGCGATGCAGGAGGCTGCGGCGGTTATCTGCACGCTGTCGCAGTGACGGCTTATGCCCGTATTCACGCTTGCCCCGTAAAGCATACCCAGCCGCCTGTTGAACTCGGTCACTGTAGGGTACTTTTTGCAGGTATCTTCTATCATAAAGGCAACTGCTGCATTTGCAGCAGCTGTATCCTTTGTATGTCTGCACACAAGATTTACAACAATTCCGTTGGTCTTGAACTTAGGGTCTGTGAGGACGGTCATTCCTATCCCTTTGCCTATTTCGGTTCTTTTACGCTGTGTCACTTTATCATCTCCGATATAACTATAATTTGCGGCAATATATTTGTGGTAATATTTTTGTAACGTTACCGAGCCGACAGTCTGCCGCCCGGATAAATTACAGAACATCTCGCTGCGGGCAGTCACCCGCTTGCTTTAAGTATAACACATTTTTCGGAAAAATTCTACTATTTCACAAGTTTTTCATCTAAGAAAAAGAAGTATTATCCCGATGACAGCCGCAGCCGACCCGAATATCCTTGCAGGGAGCCGCAGCTTCTTTTCTGTGCTTATGAATTTCTCAAAGCGGTTGTCCCCCTTGATAAGAGAGCGGTCCGCGGGCATCTGCTCGATAAGGTACACATTTATCCTGTCTCCCCGCTTGTATTCGCCGCAAAATGGCTCTGTGCAGCGGTGGACGAGGGTTCGCTTCTGCTCCTCGATACGTATCTGTATCACCGCCGACCGCTTCTTCTTTTCCGCGGGAGTGTCAAGCACCACCGCCTCGTATTCCTTGGCAAGAGATATGAAGCTCCGAAGCTCATTCTCTTTTCTGAGTGCATTTTTTCGGGCGAGTACAGATATTATTACCAAAGCGATACCGAAAATTATGAGAATATAGGGCATAATTTTTCATCATTCCTGTTCACAGCGGTATTCTTCCACCATATAGAGCACTTTTTTATCCACAAGCGCGTCAATGAGGGTGCCGCTTTCGGTGTATTCCTCGGAGAATATCTTTCCGTCTGCCCTGATGGTGTTAAGCAGCCCGCCCTTGTCATAGGGAATGACAAAGCTGCCCCTTACCGCCTGCTCGGGGAGATTTGCGGCGATACATTCAAGGAGCCTGTCAAAGCCGAATTTTTCCTTGGCGGATATTTTTACGGTGGTGCTGTCCTCGGGGATATTTTCAAAGCCGGGGAGCTTGTCGCACTTATTGAGCACGTCAATTTTGGGTATGCCGTCGCAGCCCAGCTCGGACAGCAGCTCGTTTGTGACCTTTGCCTGTCCGTATGCGTCGTCGGAGCTTATGTCTATGATATTGAGGATAATATCGGCGTTTGCCGCTTCCTCGAGGGTGCTTTTGAAGGCTTCCACAAGGTGATGAGGGAGACGTCTTATCAGCCCTACCGTATCGGTGAGCAGCACGCTTCGTCCGTCGGGCAGCTCGATGGAACGGGAGGTTATGTCAAGGGTGGCAAAAAGCTTGTTTTCCGCCAGCACTCCCGCATCGGTGAGGGCATTTAAAAGGGTGGATTTGCCCACGTTTGTATAGCCCACCACTGCGGCGGTGAGGACGCTGTCCTTTTTGCGGCGCTTTCTGATAAGGTCGCGGCGGCGGCGGATCTCTTCCAGATCATCTTCCAGAAGCTCTATCCTGCGTCTGATATGCCGCCTGTCGGTCTCAAGCTTTGACTCTCCGGGACCTCTTGTGCCAATTCCGCCGCCGAGACGGGACATTGATATGCCCTTGCCTGCAAGATGGGCAAGGCGGTATTTCTGCTGGGCAAGCTCTACCTGTATCCTTCCCTCGGCAGATAATGCTCTCTGGGCGAATATATCAAGGATAAGAGTAGTGCGGTCGATGGTCCGCACATCGGTCATATTTTCGATATTTCTCGTCTGATTGGCGGTGAGCTCGCAGTCGAATATGAGCAGCTCCGCCCCTAAGGCTTCTATCTCGGCGGCAAGCTCCGCAAGCCTTCCCGAGCCGATATAGGTGGCTGTATCGGGGGTGGGGCGCTTCTGTATCACCTGCCCCACGACCTCCGCTCCCGCGGTATGGGCAAGCTCCTCAAGCTCCTTCAAGGAAAGCTCGGCATCGAACTCTCCCGTATCTACGGTTATTATAACGGCTTTTACGGGCATTTCCTCCGCCCCTGTTTCATATAGCTCGGGCATATGTTCCTCCTCTTTTATGCATCAAGCTCGGTTTCCAAAGCAGAGCCTTCCGCACAGTTCTCAACATCGGATCTTTTTATCATTTCAATGCAGCTGTCTATCACTGCCGAAAATATGCCTACATTTTCGGTCAGTCCCGAGTCTCCCAGACTGTCTATGAGATCCTCAAAGGCTCCGCAAAGCCCCGGTTCCGTAAGCAGGCAGCAGAATTTGATCTCCTCCGTCAGGCAGGAAATGATGATCGTTCGGTTCGTAAGGCATATTACCTGCATAAAGGAGGGCACCGCAAAGTCCTCGGACAGCATTATATAGCTTCCCGAGTCTGCCTTCATAGACTCAAGGAAATATATCCTTTCCTCGCAGCTCATAGGAGTGAGCAGCGACCCCGGCATATTAGTCATTTTACCCGTTTTGGCAAAGGAAATAAGTCCTTCCTTGGTAAAATAATTTTTATAACGGCTTGTGTCCTGCTTCGGGGCTTCAAAGAATTTCTCCTTCACCGTCCGCAGAATATCCTCTCTGTGGGGCACGTCACCCAGCCTTCTCTGCAGGATATCCTCGCTTACGTATGCCGTAAGGCAGGGCTGATATTCGATGCTGCTGCAGAAATAGGGGGAGCAGTTTGCAAATACCCCGAACATCTCCGCCTGTCCCACACGCGTTATCATAAGGGAGGAACGGCTTTTTATCCTTTCGGAATGTCTGATAAGCTCCGCTCTCAGCTCCTTGTCGCCGATAAGCAGGGCGGAGGAAAAGTCTGAGGACACAAGAATGGAAAAGTCGCTGGATATCATAAAATAAGGGTATGCCGTCAGCAGACATTCTCCTGCTTCACGGTCAACATAATGGTAATAGGGGGAGTAGTCTATGGCGGCGCAGATGGCTATTTTAAGTGCTCCCTGGAGGGTGTCCATATTGACGTTCTTTTCCCCCCGGGCGCAGGTGTACATTCTGAAATAATGCTCAAGGCGCAGTCCCGCTCTCGACGCGGAAAATATCTGCAGGAGCATTTCAAAAAATACGGTATATTCAAAGGGTATGGCGGTGATGAGCTTCGGGGACGGCAGTGAGGACTCCTTCAGCAGTGCCGTTCTCATCAGGTTGTTTACGTTCACAAGACCCGAAACGCTTTTTATGGTGCAGTCCTTCAGGCTGTCCACATCTACCGATATCCCTGTTATACTGTCGGATATGCGGTACTGGGGCAGGGTCTCTATAATATGCTTTATGCGGCTTCGGTTATAATACGCCGCTTCCCCTGCTTTTTCCCTGGCATAGCGTTCGGTAAGCTCGTCACGCTGCTCGGGTGTCATGGGAAGGGCGGCGCAGAGCCTGTCGATAAAGTTCTTGGCAGGCACCAGCTTTCCTGCGATGGTATGCTGAATGGCGGTCCTGCCCAGACCTGTTACCGCGGACAGCTTCTGTATGGTCATTCCGCTTTTTTCAATGTATCTTGTCAGGTCCTCGGCAAATGTGTCCCCCTGTGCAGCGATCTGCTTTGTTGTTTTTCCCGAAATGCGCTTTCCTGCCAAATGAAAAACCCCTCTGTCTTAATTTATACTATTATATACAGCAAAAGGGCAGACGATGGAGTTCTTCTATCGTCTGCCGCTGATTTAAGCCGTAAACTTATTTTTACTGAGATACGTAAAGCTCGGGATCGTAATACTTTCCGTCCTTGCGGACCTCAAAGTGGAGATGATTTCCTGTTGAATCTCCCGTGCTTCCCACATATCCGATAAGCTGACCCTTTTCGATAACATCGCCGTACTTTGCTGCAAGCTCTGCCTGATGGGCATATACCGTTACATTGCCGTCATCGTTCTGAATGATGATGCAGTTTCCGTAGCCGCCGTTCCAGCCTGTGCCTGCGTCTATTACCGTACCGCTTGCCGCCGCGTAGATGGGCGTTCCGTAGGGTGCTGCGATGTCTATGCCCTTATGGCCTCTTCCGTCGCCCTGATGTGCGGAGATATATCCGCCGTCAACGGGCCAGAAGTAATCGCCTGTACCGCCCTCGGTGATGAACTCGGGTGCGCTGTAGTTTATAGTGCCCTCACCTGCTCCTGTTCCTACACGGATTATCTCGGAGACGGGCTCGGTAACTGTAACAGTCTCGAGAGTGCGCTTTCTTACTGCCGTACCCTCTCTGTATGTAACCAGCGCTCTTGAGCGCTGCTCGCCGTTCTGTCCCACGGTATCGATGACCACCTGACCCGACGGGAGGGAGGAATCCTCGATAGTGATGGACTCAAAGGGAAGCTCCTTGCGGAAGGTGACTTCCTTCTTGCACTCTACCTGTAAATAAGGCACCTCGGACTCTATTTGAATGAGCGTTCCCACTCTGAGGACCTGATGCTCAAGATCCTCTATTACCTTTCCGTTATAGGTAGCATAGCAGCCGCTCAGCTCTGCCAGGGTCATTCCCTTGCTTTCTGCTATGTTCCAGAGATTGTCTCCGGGCTGCACCTCGTAATATTCGGGTGCGGACTCAACTCCTGTGAGAGTCTGAAGGATACTGCTCTCGGAAACTATCTGCTCCTCGTCAACGTATTCCTCAAGGTCGTATTCAACGTCCTTGTCGAAGCAGATCTCCTGATATTCGCCCGAATCGTAGGGCTTCTTGATTATATCAAGGGCATTTTCTATCTGTTCATAGCTTTCAACGGCTCCGATAAGCTCGCCGTCTACTCTTACGGCATAGGCTTTTTTCTTTCCGTTTTCAAACTCGGGTATCTCCTCGGCGGGAGCTTCTTCCTCGGCAGCAACAGGCTTTTCGCTGTATTTCTCCGACATTCTGCCCTCCATATTTTCCGCAAGGGCAGTCTCGTCGATGACGCTGTCATTTGATGTGAGAGGAGTGATGGCAAGGGCTGCGGTAACGTAATAATCGCCCTCGGTATCGTAATACTTCACTCTGTCGGCAACCACGCACTGAGCCTCGCCCAGCACCTCTTCGCCGCTTACAACGCCCACACGGGCGCCGTCATATTCAACGGCAACGCCATAATCTCTTGACATTACCGTGTTTACGCAGAACACAAGGAGACAGACCGAAGCCGCAGGGAAGAGGATATCCACAACGGAAGCAAGGGCGCTGCCCTTTCTTCTCACCGCCAGGCGGTGTTCCTTCCACTGCATTGCCGCAGCTTTGCGCACGCCGAATATCTTTGACCTTCTCTTAAATCTCGAGCATGCCTCGGAAACGTTTTCCTTCTTTGCCTTTACAGATGATACGGGAACTCTGAGAGCCTCCCTGAGAAATGCCGATACGTCCTGTCCGAAGGGGGCGGAGGAGTGCTTGACTGCGGAGACGGTGCTGTTCAGGATACGGACAGCATACTCTGCGGTAAGTCCTGCGGTGCGGCAGACCTGCTCGCCCACGCTTTCGATAAGCGAAGCTTTGCGGTTTCGCTTTTCTGCCATAACAGCATCTCCTTTCCTTTCAAACAGTTAACTTTCTGATTATAGCACAAATCCCCTTTAAAATCAATAGCCCTTTTATATCTTTAGGCTATACCGACAAAAAATGCAGACAGCAGAGGGGATATGCTTGTGATTTTGCCCGTAAATTCTTTCTTTATATAATGACATTCCTTAGGAGAATATCAAAACGGGGACAAAATGGTTACAAAGTGGTTACACTTTGTAATAATTATAACTCAACTGACGAAAAAATCAACCCGATTTTGTTAATTCCGTCATTTTTGACAGTGCTTTCGGCACATTAAACAATACCCACTGTTGAAAACAGCACATTTTTAGTAAATATTTTGTCGGTGACGGTCGGATTTCATTTAATCTTAACATTTCCTTTGTGTAATTTTACACAGGCATTTTATGGGGAAAATATCGCAGTATAGCTGTTTATAACGTTTTCATTCATCGTCGGGCACCCTTTTCTTCCAAGCTTTTCACCTAATACGTAAAAAATGCAGAATAATTATCCCCATTTTATAAAAAATATGTTGAAATCTGCGGTAAAATATGCTATACTATATGTAAGTATCACTCCGTAGAAATTTGTATTTTAACAAAAAAGGAATGTGAAATATGAACGGCTCAAAAAAATCGGCGGGTCTTATCAGATCAATTATTATTTCGGTAGCTATTACCATTGCTGTTGCTCTTACGCTTATATCCGTTATCGGCTTTGCTTTCTCCTATACAAGGACGAAAAGCGGCGTTCAGTTATCGGCGGAGCAGTCCATTACCGTTTACAGGGAGAAAATTGACGCCTGGCTCTCTGAGCAGGCTACCTTCTGCGCAGCCCAGGCAAATGCTGCGGGCAACCTTGTTCCCGGTGCGGGCAACCGCAGATTTAACGACAAGCTCCTTGATTCGGCTATGGTCCTAAACGACGCTCTGCTCGACTGCTACACCGCATACAGCGACACTGCGCTCTACATGGCTGTTACCGACACCTCCACCCTTCCCGAGGGCTTTGACCCCACCACGAGAGGCTGGTATCAGGACGCCTTCAATTCGGGTTCGACTATCTTCACCGCTCCCTATATCGATACAGCTACGGGCGCAATGATAATCACAGTTGCTTCGCCTATTTACGAAAACGGCAATGAAGTGGGCGTATTCGGCTGCGACATCACCCTTGACTACATAATGGAGCTGGCAGGCGAGATGAAGCTTACCGAGAACGGCTCCCCTGTTCTTATTGACGGCGACGGAAACATCATGCTCCACGGAAATGAGGCTCTCAGCCCGAAGATAGAGGACGGAAACGCTGTCATCACCTCCGCTGCCGACGCGGGCGGAGATTATGCGCAGGTGCTCTCCGAGCTATCGGACGGCATTTATATGAAGCTCAACAAGGACTCGGACGGCAAGGCTAAATATTTCATTTTCAGCCGTCTTTCCTCCGCTGACTGGACGCTGGGCTATGTTTGCCCCAAAAATGACATTGACGGCTCTCTTAACGGGCTTGCAGTCATTTACTTTATCCTCACCCTCGCATTCCTTGCAGGCGGCACCGCAGTTGTGGTGGGCGTTATCAAGGTGAGCGTGAAGCCTCTGAGGAAGATAAGCGCTGTTGCCGAGGAAATTGCCGCAGGTGATCTCTCCGCATCCTTTGATTACAATTCAACCGATGATATAGGCGTTCTCTGCTCGAATTTTGCCCGCTGCACCGATACCACCAGACGGTATATCTCGGATATTTCCGACAAGCTCGACCGCCTGGCAAAGGGCGATTTCACCGTAAGCGTCACCGAGGATTATATCGGCGATTTTGCTCCCATCAAGGAGTCGCTGACGAATATTATCAATTCTATGCGAAATACTCTTAATAATATAGAGGTCGCTTCGGGACAGGTAAATATGGGTGCCGCAAATGTGGCTGAATCCTCCACCCGTCTTGCCGAGGGCGTTTACGATCAGACCGAAAACCTCAAAAAGCTCAACTCCGATATGTCCGTTATCATCGAAAAGGTCAAGGACAGCGACAAAAACGCCTGCGAAGCTCGTCAGCTTGCCGAGGGCGCAAGGGTCAAGCTGGAGGAGAGCAACCGTGAGATGAATAAGCTCCTGGCGGCTATGAGCGAGATATCCGAAATGAGCGCTGAGACCGCAAAGATCGTCAAGACCATTGACGATATCGCTTTCCAGACCAATATCCTTGCACTTAACGCTTCCGTTGAGGCAGCAAGAGCAGGTGCGGCGGGCAAGGGCTTCACAGTTGTTGCCGACGAGGTAAGAAACCTTGCCGGAAAGTCCGCAGAGGCTGCTAACCGCACTTCCAAGCTTATAAATCAGACCACCGAAGCTGTTGCGGCAGGCGCGGCTCTTGCAGATTCCACAGCAAAGGCGCTTTCCGAGGCTGTTGCCGACACCGCCCGTGTGGACGAGAACATCGGACGCATCTCCGATACCGCAAGAGAGCAGAGCGAATTTATGGACAGCGTTTTCCACGGAATAAACGCTATTTCCGAGGTCGTAAGCTCCACTGCCGACACCGCTCAGTCCGGTGCCGCTTCCAGCGAGGAGCTGAGCGGTCAGGCTTCAATGCTCAAAGACCTTATTTCCGAATTTAAATTGTAAGCGGCGGGCGGGTGACGACCCGCAGCGGCGGGTGACGACCCGCGGCGAGGCGTTCTGTAATTTATTCGGACGTCAGACTATCGGCTCGGTAACGATACAAATATACTGACCGGTATATTAGCTGATACACGATCTATCGGCGCGGAGACAAAGCTGACCGATCCGCACAAACTTACAGCGCGACCTCGCCGCTTTAATAAGGAGGGAGCAGATGATAATACGCAGCGAAATGGAGCTTGCGGCGGCTAAGCAGCTGGCAACAGACCTTAACTGCTCTCCCGAAGACTTTTTCGGCTCCGAAAATAAAGTAACAGTTCCAAAAAATAATGAGGGCAGGCGGCTTTTTACCGATGAGCCGCCCCTTTTTCGTGCGGCTTCCATGGGCATGAGTGCGGTAATAGCCGCAGACAGTGCCGTTGCCCCCTACGCAAAGCTGCTTGCGGAGCAGAGAGGCGGTGCGGAGATATTTGAAGCAGCCGCAGTTTCCGCTCTTAACAGGGAGCTGTTTACCCACGGCTGCTGCATCGGTCATCAGAGCCAGTATTATCTCCCCATAACGCCTTACAGAAGCGGCGCAAGACACGAAGGCTATTCCCTCAGAGTGTTCGAGGGGTCGGAAATAAGCGAGCTTTATTCCTGCGAAGGTTTTTCAAATGCTCTGCTGTACCGCAGCGATGGGGCGAGAAGGGACATTCTTGCTGTATGCGCCGTCAACGGCAGGCGGATAATGGGCATTGCGGGGGCGTCAAATGACAGCCCTGTTATGGCGCAGATAGGCATAGATGTGCTTCCCGAATTCCGGGGAATGGGCGTGGGGGCGGCTCTTGTTTCCGCCTGTGCCGCCGAGCTGCTCGGGGCAGGATATATCCCCTATTACGGCACATGGAGCGGCAACATCATCTCCCAGAGGCTGGCGGCTAAATGCGGATTTTTCCCCGCCTGGTGCGAAATGTCATCGGTAAAGCTCCCGGAGGTAAGGAAAGACTGAAATACCTCTGTTACCGCTGTCAGCAAGGAGGCAGGATATGCTGCGTAAGGTTATTGTTATCGGCAGTCCCGGGTCCGGGAAAAGCACCTTTGCAAGGCGGCTGAGAGATATGACGGGGCTGCCCCTTTATTATCTGGATATGATATGGCACAAGCCCGATAAGACCAATATTTCCCGCGAGGAATTTGACAAAAAGCTTGACGAAATTTTATCGGAGGACAGGTGGATAATTGACGGGAATTACCAGAGAACTCTTGAGGTACGGCTGGAGAAATGTGACACCGTATTTCTGCTTGACCTTCCCCTTGAGGTATGCCTGTCGGGGGCGAAAGCAAGGACAGGCACCAAAAGGGAAGATATGCCTTGGGTGGAAACGGGATTTGATGACGAGTTCAGACAATGTATAATTGATTTTCCCCGCGAAAAGCTGCCCGAAATTTATAGGCTGCTCCAAAAATACAATGATAAAGATATTGTGATCTTTAAATCAAGGCAGGAAGCGGAAAATTATCTGAAGGGAGAATTGTTATGATACTTGAAACCGACAGGCTTATCCTCCGCAGGTATACTTACGATGACCTGAGCGACCTGTATGAATACTTATCCGATGACGAGGCGGTCAGGTTTGAGCCGTACAAGGCAATGAGCCTTGAGGAAACAAGGGATAATCTTGAGTGGCGTATCGGAACAGACGAGATGATCGCTGTGGAGCTTAAAAGCGAGCATAAAATGATAGGCAACATTTATCTCGGCAAAAGAGAGTACAATTCCCTTGAGATAGGATATGTTTTTAATCGGAAATACTGGGGAAAGGGTTATGCTAAAGAGAGCTGTGAGGCTGTGATCAAGTGCTCTTTCGAGGACGGCATACACAGGATATTTGCCGAATGCGACCCCGAAAATACAAGCTCCCGGGGACTGCTTGAGGCGTTGGGCTTCGACAGGGAGGCTCATCTCAGAAAGAATGTTTACTTTTGGACAGACGAGCAGGGAAAGCCTATCTGGAAGGACACTTACATATATGCGAAATTAGGCTCGGACTGAGGAAGAGCGGCATTATCCTTTGTGATGACAAGCTGTACTTTTTCTGCATAGGCTGATAATAGTATCAACAAAATTCCCCGTACTCCGAAAGGAATACGGGGAAAATTTTATCTTCCTGTAAGTGCGCTTCTTCCAACCTTGTCGAAAAAGGCGGAAATGAAGATCAGAGGAGCCGAGAAATGCACAGAAGGCTCGTTTGTGGAAAGGCTGTAATTATTGTCGGCATAGCATTTTGCCGCAGGGGTGCCTTTTTCAATATGCCACTTGGAATATTCATCGCTGCGCTCGATGTTTGCGCCGCCTACCACCATTCCGGGAACGGGGGGATCGTTTTCCATTGAGGCGCTCATACAGTGGCAGGGCATCTGACAGCATTCGCTTCCCACCCCTGTGACATAGGATATGCCCATGGGATTTTTGCCGAATATATAGCCGAACTGGTCAATTGCTCCCGAGAGATATTCCCGCTCACCGCTTATAAGATAGGCGGTGATGAAGTCCATACAGTCGGAAAGTACAGCAAAATTGCTGCCGTATGTATATCCGCCTCCTGCGCTTCTGGCAGTGCGGTAGCCGCTGGAATTTACGGCTATTGCCATTCTGTCCGCTCTGTCGGCAAGGCGCTTTCTGATAAACGCTTCTGCGGAGCGGTCGCGGGTACGGCTGTTCATCAGGTAGGACAGCGCCGCAAAGCCGCCGCAGGTGGAATATCCGAAGCCGTAGAAGGAGGACAGGATATATTTCTCCATTATCATCTGCTCGAAGCTGCTTTCGCCCGTAAGCGAGTACATCTCGCACATCGCCCACATAAATTCGCTTTCTATGGCGTTAAGTCCGTCTCCGTTTTCGGAGGCGCTGCCAAGTCTGCGGCAGTAGTTTTCGTACTCCTGTGTACTGAGAGCGGCTATCCAGCTAAGCTCTGCAGCATGACGGAGCTTCTTTGAGAATGCGGCGTCCGTTTCGGCAAAGAAATTCGCTCCCAGCGCTGCAGCTGCTGTGAACAGCAGTGCCGCAGAACAGCTTTTATCCGAAAAAAAGTAAGCGCCGTTATCCTCCTCGGGGGACGCCATATCCGCTCCGCAGACTGATATGCCGTTATATACGGAGCCGTCCCTGTCCTGCATTTTCAGCAGCCACTCAAGACCCCATCTGCATTCGTCCGAGATAAGCTCTTTTTCCTCCGCCGAAAAGCTTTCTCCGAAAAGCTTCAGCGCATACAGCATATCCGCTGCCGCCAGACAGGTGCTGCGGACGCTTTTTGCATATCCGCCGCCTGTGTGCCAGCCGCCCGATGCGTCGGCAAAGCTGCCGTGCTTGGTTACAGGCTCGGTGTGACATTCTCTGTGGGCATAGCTTCCGCAGCGGTCGGTCTCTCCCGAAAGGTCACAGCCGCAGCGCCCTGCAAATATACCGTCAAGAACGGTCTTTCTTATGTTTTTATATGGCTCGTCGGATATCTCGAAAACGTCCGACCGCCTGTAGCCTGCGCGGATAAAATATGTGCCGCAGGTATTGAAATCCGAAAAATCCGCAAGCCTTACCGTGTCTCCCGATTCTCTGTCAAAATAGGGGCAGGTGAGTCGGCCTGCATATACGCTTACTCCCGTGGCGGCTTCAACAATATAGAAAACGCCCGCCGTTACTCTGCATACGGCGTTTTTGGGCATTCCTGTCATATATCCCAGGTGGTTGACCTGTATGCGTTTCTTCATCTGACCGCCTCCCTGCGCCGTGTATTTTATTTAGTATAATATATTATAATTATACCTTATTTTAAATTTACATTATATCAATACCTATGACCAATATAAAATATTATTTTTTTGTTTTTTTTAAATTTGCTTGAACGGGTTGAAATAAAAATCGAACTGTGTTATAATTTGGATAATATTATTTTTGGCAGGAGGACATGGCTATGGAACTTGATTTCAGAAGCGAAAAAATAAATTATTCCGGCAGGATAGATATGAAGGAGGAGGGAGCATATTTTTATTTTCCCTCCTCCTCTGCGGAGGTGCGCTTCAGAGGAACCCGGATATCTGCCTGCGTTAATGCAAATATCGTATGGGGCACTGTGGCACTGGGCTACGTCATAGACGGACGTATGGGCAGGGTGACTTTAAGCAGGGACAACAACGGAAAGGATATGACCTATCAGCTGGCAAATTCCCTTGAGCCCGAAAAGGAGCATACTCTTATACTTTACAAAATGCACGCTGCAAATCTGAGCTTTTCTCTGAAAGGCTTCTCCTGCGACGGGGAATTTGGGGCAGCTCCCGAAAAGCCTGAATTAAAGCTGGAATTTTACGGTGACAGCGTTTCCGCAGGCGAGGTCACTGAGGCATATGATTTTGTGGGACGCTCCGACCCTGCTTCCCATGACAGCGTATACGACAACTCATATCTGAGCTACACCTGGCAGACTGCAAGGCTGCTGGGCGCGCAGATACAGAACGTTTCCCAGGGCGGCATTGCGGTCTTTGACGATACGGGATATTTCCATGCGCCGAAGATGATCGGCATGGAGTCGGTATATGACAAGATGTGCTATTTCCCCGAGGGGGGCGAGCTGACAGAGTGGGATTTTTCAAGATACACTCCCGATATAGCGGTATTTGCGCTGGGACAGAACGACAAGCACAACGGCATTACCGACAAGGACGATATTGACATTTACGACAGCGTGACACGTACAAAGTGGAAAGAGGGCTACAAGGGCATTGTAAGGAATATCCATGCTCATTACGGTAATAATACAAAATATATCTTCCTCACCACCCTGCTTATGCACGACCCCGAATGGGACAGGGCAATTGACGAGGCAGTATGCGAGCTCAAAGCTGAGGGCATTCCCGCTTATCATATGCTCTTCAAGCGAAACGGAGCCGCTACACCGGGACACCCCCGTTATCAGGAGCATAAGGAGATGGCGGAGGAGCTTGCCGAGTACATCAGAGGTATATTATAATGCTTGATAAGATCTACGAAATGGATTTTGCCATTCTTGCATTTATCAGAGAGCATCTCAGCTGCACGGCTATGGACGTTCTCATGAAGCTGTTCACCCATGCGGGAAACTGGGGCATTATCTGGATAGCACTGACCATAGGTCTGCTTATTTCGAAAAAACACCGCAGGCTGGGAGTCACAATGGCAATAGGGCTTGTGGTCTGCCTTGCGGCGGGAAATCTTATACTCAAGCCCCTTATAGCCAGGGACAGACCCTTTATCGCAGACCCCGGCATAATACTTGCCATATCGCCGCCGTCGGGGTACTCCTTCCCCTCGGGACACTCCTTCTCGTCCTTTGTATCGGCGTCCATTCTGGCAAAGTACAGCAGGAAGGCGGCTGCCTTTGCCATTCCCACGGCAATACTTATTGCGTTTTCAAGGCTTTATTTCTGCGTTCATTTTCCGACAGATGTGCTTTGCGGCGCGGCTCTGGGAATTGCTGCGGGGCTGACGGTTTGCAGGCTGAGAAGGGACAGGACAGAGGAAAGACCTGCTTTGGATAATAAATGATAAAATGGTCGGGCTCATGTTTATACTAATAACCAATTGTTCTATGGATAAAGACGGTGGATAGAATACGACA
>NZ_JBJERV010000092.1:0-66987 GCF_051882455.1 Huintestinicola sp.
CACTAAAAGTTTCGCTCAAGCCTTTTCCAAAGGCTTGCGGGGGTCAAGGGGGCAGCGCCCCTTGTCGCCCTCCGCAGAGGGCGAAATCCCCTTTATCCTTCCAAAACGGAGCAGGGGTGAGGAAATGCGACAGCATTTCCGAGGGGCGCAAACACGACCGCGCCCCTTTCTAACAAATTCTAATTATTTTTCCCTCAAAAACGTTCCGGTGGAACGTTTTTGACAAAGCTATTTTTACATTGGTTTGTACATATTATATAATTGTCGTATCTTTTTCGACAAGCTGAGGTCAGTCCGTATCGGGCTGACCTTTTTTTGCACAAAATATATGTTGAACTGCACAATAATTGGCAGGAAAAATCGTATAGAATGATATATAATAAAACAGTAGACCGATACTGTATTTTATTGCAGTAAACCAATAATTTCCGGAAAGGACAGGATAAAAATGAAGCTTTTTATTGACACCGCAAACACCGATGATATCAGAGAGGCTGAGAGCCTGGGAGTTATCTGCGGAGTGACCACAAATCCCTCCCTCATCGCAAAGGAAGGCAGAGTTTTCGAGGAGGTCGTTGCCGAGATAACTCAGATAGTTGACGGACCCATCTCCGCCGAGGTCATCTCTCTCGAGGCTGACAAAATGGTCGAGGAGGCGCTGGAGCTGGCGAAGATACATAAAAACATCGTTATCAAGCTGCCTATGTGCGCCGAAGGTCTCAAAGCCTGCAAGCGCCTTACCGCACAGGGCATAAAGACCAATGTGACCCTTATTTTCTCCGCAGCACAGGCAATTCTCGCCGCAAATGCAGGTGCGTCATATGTTTCCCCCTTCCTGGGAAGGCTTGACGACATCGGCATGGAGGGAATGGAGCTTATCAGAGAAATTGCGGATATCTTCGATGTTCAGGGAATAGAGACAGAGATAATCGCCGCTTCTGTCAGAAACCCCATTCATGTTACCGCTGCCGCAAGAGCAGGCTGTGATATTGCCACAGTGCCCATGAGCGTTATCAGACAGATGATAAAGCACCCCCTCACCGATATCGGTATAGCAAGATTTCTCGACGACTGGAAGAACGCAAAAAAATAAGCCTGCTCCTCGCTTGCAGACTTATAAATAATTTATGTGTATCTCCCCTTCTGCGGCAGGGAGATACACATTTTCATTTTCTGCCAAGATAAAGAGGCTCGAAGCTCTTTTTCAGCTCATGGGCAATTTTATTTATGCTTCGTGCGGATCTCTCTCCGTCAACGCTGAGAGTGACGAATTTTTCAATGCCATAGCTTTCGCATATGTATTCTATCATCTTCCGCTTGCCTGCGTTTTTGTTGTATATCTTGATGTAGGCATATCCCTTGTAATCATCGGAAGGGTAGGTCATTATTCTGAGTTGTTCACCGAAAGCCCCCGTCAGCTCCGAATAAAGAGCCGCAATTTTTTCCGCACTGTCAACTATCATGATATATATGACCCTGTCCTCGGGGGAGGGCAGGCGGTTCACATAGTTTCGGTAGGGAGACCGTTTCAGCGACGTGTAAATGGACTGCTCCGCCTCATTTTTCAGCTCGTCATAGTATATCATCAGATTATCGCCGCAAAGCGCATTCGTAAACATATTCATATCATATCTTCTGACAATGCCGCGAATTTTTTCGCAGGTGCTGTCCGAAATGATATACGCCATAACATAGCTGTTTTCCCGCATATCGTAAAGTGCGGCGCCGTTCATCACGATAACGGGCAGCTTCATTTTTACATCGGAAAGTATCTCGGTAATGGCTCCGGGGGTCCGCATGGTGGCAAGGGTGAAATTTGCGCCGTCGGAGAGCATTCGGTTTATCTCCACCTTTGAATAGGGCGTGAGCCGCTCGTTTACGGGGGAGAGCATATCGTCAAGCTCGGCGGCGAAAAGGGTGTCCGTAATGCGCCTGCGGGGCAGCCTTACGGAATTTACCGCAATTCCCGCGCCTATGCCGATGAAGGTGTCAAGCACTCTGTTGAGTACAAACAGAAAGGGGTCACTGTCCGTCATATGAATGACCGTTATGGAAAGAAAAACCACGCAGGAAAAGTAGCTTGCGTTCTTTTTGTCAAGCAGCACGGTGGTGTAAATGACGGGGATTATCATCAGGGCTATGAACGCATATCCCAAAAGCGTGTCATAAACGGGAACGGCGTATATCTCGATAACTATGGTGATAAGCCCGAACAGCGCGCCCACAAAGGTGCCTGCGGTGCGCTGAGCAGCCATTTTCAGTGTGCTTTCCGAATAGGGTTGTATGCACCACAGCACTGCAAGCATGGAATAAAAGGGTATGCCGCCCTTTCCCCGCAGAAAATATACCGCCCCGCAGAGAAAAACTCCTGCGGCGGATTTTAATATGCGGTTCCCTATGGGCGGCAGAGATGTTTTTTTCATATGCTGATTATCTTGTAAAGCACGCTTTTTTCAAATTCAAGGGGACGGTTGTAGGTGAAAAATACTATGCCGTTTACGGGCGCGAAAATTCTGGAAATGACCTCGCCCTCAAGCGGGTCTATTATCTCGCAGAGCAGGTCGCCCCTGCGTATCTCGTCCCCGGGACGCACATGGCTCCTGCATATTCCCGCGCAGGGGGAATGTATCTGGATAAGTCCCCTTTCGTCCACTATCTCGGTAACGCTTCCTCCCGTGACCTTCGTCCTGATGATGCCCCGCTTTACCATAAAGCGGATAACTGCGTCCACAGCAATTTTTGCGGAAGCCTCGTCAATATTATCGGTGGCATTGGTGTAAACGGAAAATGCCTTTGTCTCCCACACCTGCCAGTTGTAGTTGAGGGTGGTGGTATCATAGGGACGGGGTGTTCTCACAAAGGCATAGGGCAGACCGAAATCTACCATATCCTCATGGTCGGTAAAGCCCGTTTCCATCAGCTTCACATGGGGAAGAAAATCTCCCTGCTGATAGAAGCTTGCCATCTGCACGCCGTAGGTATAGCCCTGTATCTCCTTGAAAAGTCCGTCTGCTATGCGCTGGGTGGTCTCGCCCAGGTCATAGCCGGGGAACATTCTGTTTATATCGGTGTTGTCCATTGTCCAGAAGCGCTTGCCTATGTTCATGGAGTAATAATTCACGCAGGGAACTATCATAATTTCCCTGCCGCTGCAAATGCTGCCCTCCCGCTCAAGCTCCTTGAGTCTCCGCACAAGCTGGGAGCAGACGTACATCTGCTGTATCTCATTTCCTCTCATGGCGCCCACAACGCAGATCGCCTTTTCGCCGCTTCCGAATTTAAATCCCGTTACCTCCATGGGCTGACGGTAGGGCGAGCGAATGGAGTATAATACCTGCTTACGCATTAAAATGTCCTTCCTTTCTTGAGAGTTTTGTGGTTTCCGTCAGGAAATCTTTGGCGGCAGCCAAAGAAACAAAACTCGGTTTGAAAATCTTTGATTTTCAAACATCACCCCCTAAAATTCTTGCAATGAGTGAGCCGCCGTAAACTATGGGAAATTCTCTTAATGTAAAGATCCTGCCGCTGCAGGGGGCGGTCACATATTCCTCAAGCCTGCCCGTTGCAGGGTCGATGACATCGCCGATGTGGTCGCCCTTCTCTATATCCACCCAGTGCTCAACACAGGGCACAAAAATACCGTCTGCACCGCTGTTAACAAATTCCACCGCTCTTTCACCCGAAACGATAGGCTCTCTTACGGGTTCTGTTTTTCCCGACCACATTCCGAGCTCTTTAAGCAGATTAAATATCCCTGCGGTAAGCTGACGGCAGTATTCTCTTGTTATTCTCATTCCCACGCCCATTTCTACCACAAGGGTCTTTGTGCCTGTGGTGTTAAGGCTGTAGGCAAGGGTGCTTTCAAGCACCGTCGCAGAGGAATGTATCCAGATAAAATCGCAGCCAAGCATTTTTGCATAGGGCAGAAGCTCATCTGCGCTCAGCTCGTTTATCCGTATCTGAGGTATCTCCTTGAGATAGATGTTGCTGGAATGGATATCTATGCAGATATCCGCGCCGCTTATATCCTTGATGATATCCGCAGCAAGGCACTCCGCCATAGTTCCCTCGGATGTACCGGGGAATATCCTGTTCATATCAAGGTCGAAAAGGGGTATGCCCCTGGTGATGCTGTCCACTCCAAGAGGATTGAGGGCAGGGTAGATATCCACCACACCGTTTAGCTTCGAAAGATTTTCGCTAAGTACACGAGCTATCTCCGCACAGACATACTGACCCTCCAGCTCATCGCCGTGGGTGCCCGTTACTATGCAGACCCTTTTGCCGTTATTTTCTCCCTCTCCCGTAATTCTGTTTCTGCGTATCTCAATACGTTCGTTGACCGCAAGACCTGCGCTTGCTATAACCGTTGTCATAATTATGAACTTTCCTTTCCCTGAAAATTTGCGTAATGATGGTCGGTCAATTGTCTGTCACTCTTGAAGAAACTGTCTGAATGCTGCCTACATTTCCGAGGTAAATGCCCCGTTCAATGGGACAGTCGGAATAATCCCTGCCGTGGCACAGCTTGATATAGCAGTCGCCTATAAGACGGTTGTGAGTGGGGTCAATGCCGATCCACCTTGAGCCGTCGTTTACCTCCACCCATGCATGGGTCTCGCCGCATTCAAAGGCAAGCCCCGACACATAGCGGCTCCGTATGCCGTCCATACGCAGGAGTGCCAGCAGGATATGGGCATAGTCCTGACATACCCCGACCCTGCCTGTCATTGCCTCCTCGGCAGTTGTGCCCACACGGGTAACTCCCCTCTCATAGGTCATAGCCTTATACACGCTTTCCGAAAGCCCCACAGCCCTGGTGAGCAGGTCGGCGCTTTCGGGCGCGTTCTCCCTGTAAAATGCGGTGATACTTTCACCGGACACCGTCAAGGGAGAAGCAAAACGGTAATACTCGGGAGCCGTGCCATAGCTTTCGCAGGAATTAAGTATCTGCGCCTCACCCGTTACCTTGAAGGAAAACTCATCGTGAGGCTCGTCCATTCTTCCGCAGATAAGCATATTGCCGAAGCTGTCGCGGCTGTGCCATATGCTGCCCGTTTTCGGCAGTATCTCGCAGACAGGCTCGGTTATCACCTGTCTGCCGTCCGAAAAGGGCACGCAGCGCAGCGTAAAGGAATGGGACGTTACGCTGCGTGAAAATTCAAGCTTTGTTTCATATTCAAACCGAAGCTGTTTCAAGGAAGTTCACCTCAACAAGTCTTTCAATATTGTCAATAAGCTCTGCCCTTTTACCTCTGTAATCACGGCTCCGCGCCGCCGTTTTCAGTGCTTCAAAGGCATCTGCGCTGATAATGCTCGTCTCGCCGCCGTACCTTGCAACGTGCTTTATGAGATTGTCAAGCTCGGCGGAAATATCCTCCGAAGGATAGCCCAGACGCAGGAACATATCCGCACGCTCCACCGATTTTCCCAGATGGATAACTCTCAGAGCCTCCCCATTGGTCATATTGTTGTCAACGCTGCCCCAGAAAGCATATATGGCGTCTCTCACGGGGAGCATATCATAGCGTATCTTGTCCGTTCCCTCGCATGCCTTGAACTTGTCCATAGCCATCTGCAGATAGGAGAGAGAGGGAGTTTTTATCTCCTCTCTGAGGACAATGCCGTTGCCCAGAGCCCTGTCAAGATTTGAGATTATGGAGTTGGGGTCTGACATATCGAAAACATAGCGGTGGAAAAAGTCCTCCGAGTCTTTGTAGATATCGGGAACGTTTATATCCGCAAGGTATTTTTCATATGCCTCCTGACCGCCCTCGATAAACCTGTCGGCGTATTTGAAAAAGCTGTTTAAGGTAGTGAATACCCTCTCAACATATCTTCCCAGCCAGAAAAGATTGTTTATATTTATTCTGGTAATAGCACCCATGTGTCTTTAAAACCTCCGCCCTGTGATGAATTTACAACGAATGAATCTGCCTGCCTTGAGAAACGGGTCAGACCGCTTGCCCATACTCTTGTTTTGTCTCCGCTGAGCACAAAGGCTCTGAGATCAGCCTTTCGCATTACCGTTTCTCCGTTTTCTGCTACCTCAAGGTCAATAAAATCAATGACCTCCTGAGCAATAAACCGTCTCGACTGCTCGGTGATGAGCTTTCTCCAGTCCGAAAGCTGTTCCTTTGTCATATCCCTGCCGAATACCACGCCGTAGCCGCCTGCTTCGGAAACGTCCTTGACCACCAGCTTTTCCAGATTGTCAAGCACATATTTCCTGTCCTCCTCGTAGAAGGGAAGATATGTGGGAGCATTTTTGAGGATAGGCTCCTCGCCCAGATAATACTTTATCATCTTGGGAACGAAATAGTAAATGCCCTTGTCGTCCGCAACGCCGTTTCCGGGAGCGTTTATTATCGCCACATTGCCCGCACGGTAGGCGTCCATGATATGAGGAACGCCGATAAGGGACTCGGGCAGGAAGGTAAGGGGGTCGAGGTACTCGTCGGAAATACGGCGGTAGACCGCTCCGACCCTCGTTTTTCCGCCGCGGTAATCCTTCATGTAGAGGATATTGTCCTCAACGAAAAGGTCGGTGTTCTGAACAAGAACAGCACCCGTTTTTTCCGCAAGATAGCTGTGCTCGAAGTATGCGGCATTGTATCTGCCGGGGGTGAGGATAACGTTGATCCCGCCGCAGTTTACGCAGTCCATGGTGCTTCTGAGCAGGGAGGCATAGTTGCGGTTGTCCGCAATGCGGCTGTTTTCGAACACGTCGGGGCTGGTCATACGGCAAAGCTCCCTTGCGATAAGGGGATAGCTGGCTCCCGAGGGGATACGCAGGTTGTCCTCAAGTATGTACCATGTGCCGTCCTTTGCCTGGACAAGGTCAATTCCCGAAATGTGGCTGTATACCCCCTTCGGCGGCATAACTCCCGCACAGGGTGCAAGATACCCCTTTGAGATATAAACAAAATCCTCGGGAACAATTCCGTCCCTTATTATCTTTCCCTCGGAATAGATATCTCTCAGAAACATATTAAGAGCGTCCACCCTCTGGACAAGTCCCTTTTCTATGTCCGCAAAATCCTCTGCGGTGATGATCCTGGGAATGGCATCAAAGGGAAAAAGCTGCTCCTTGAAGGTGCCGTGCTTGTAGATCCCGAATTTTACTCCGTATCGTGCAAGGAGTTCGTTTATCTCTCTTGCGTCTGCAACAGGTGTGTTCATAACATTCATCTCTTTTCAAAATAAAAAGGCGTTCCGTCCCCGGAAACGCCTTTGTTTCTTTATATTATGATAATACCACCTTTTTTCGGATATGTCAATCGCAAAAATGACGGAATTTTCATACGTAATTTCATTTATGTGGTATAATTCGACTAAAATAATATATTTTCACATAAATATGAATAATTAAGTTTATAAACTTGCATATTTTGGTAATATAATCTGTGATGGAAAATCAGACGGAGAAACTTTGTTCATTCTGCGAATTGACAAATAGGAACTTTTGTGCTATAATTTTAACATGGCAAACGGGACCTCCGAGATCCGGGGAGTCCCGTAAAAGCTTACTTTTCCGAGCAGAATTTGACCTCTTTGCCCTCAAGTATCATATTGGTAGTTCTCACAGCGCACATTTTGCCGCACATTGAGCAGGTGTGGCGGTCGGCAGGGGGGGTGCTTTCAAAGTATGCCCTTGCCTTATCGGGGTCGGCGGCAAGCTTGAACATTTCCTCCCAGTCCACCTTGTGCCGCGCCTCAGCCATTTTGTTGTCAATGTCCCTTGCGTGGGGTATGCCCTTGGCGATGTCGGCGGCGTGGGCGGCTATCTTGCTTGCCATAATGCCCTCCTTGACGTCATTCACATCGGGGAGACGAAGGTGCTCGGCAGGGGTCACGTAGCAGAGGAAATCCGCTCCGTTTGCTGCAGCGATGGCTCCGCCTATGGCGCTTGTTATGTGGTCGTAGCCGGGGAATATATCCGTTACGATGGGTCCTAAAACGTAGAAGGGCGCATTGTGGCATATCCTCTTCTGGAGAGTCATATTTGCGGCTATCTCGTTCATTGCCATATGTCCGGGGCCTTCCACCATTACCTGAACGTCCTTTTCCCAGGCTCTGAGGGTCAGGTCCCCAAGCTCGATAAGCTCGCTGATCTGTCCCGCATCGGTGGCGTCGTCGATACAGCCGGGACGGAGAGCGTCTCCCAGACTTATGGTCACGTCATACTCTCTCAGGATATCCAGCACATCGTCATAATACTCAAAAAACGGGTTTTCATTTCCCGTCATTGCCATCCAGGCAAAGAGGAGTGAGCCGCCCCGGGAAACGATATTCATCTTTCTTCCCTCACGTCTGAAGGCTTCCACCGCACGCTTGTTGATGCCTGCGTGGATAGTCATAAAGTCCACGCCTTCCTTTGCATGAGCCTCCACCACTTTAAGAAAGTCCTTTGCGGTGATGTCCAGAAGGTCCTTTTCAAGATAGCCGATGGCGTCGTACATAGGCACTGTGCCTATCATTGCGGGGGACATTTCGATAAGCTTTGTGCGGAATTTGTTGGTCTTGCCGTAGTTTGAAAGGTCCATAATTGCCTCTGCGCCGAAGTTTATGGACATTTTCACCTTTTCAAGCTCTCTTTCGTAATCGGCGCAGTCTCCCGAAATGCCGAGATTTACGTTTATCTTTGTGCGAAGCCCTGCGCCTATGCCCTCGGGGGACAGGGACTTATGGTTTATATTGGCAGGGATAGCCACAGAGCCTTCCGCAACCTTTCTCATTATTTCCTCGGGCAAAGCGTATTCCTTTTTCGCAACGGTCTCCATCTCGGGGGTGACGATACCCTTTTTCGCCGCTTCCATCTGGGTCTTGTATGCTCTCATAAATGCTCGTTCCTTTCATTGATTCGCTGAATAAAAAAAGCCTTGATAAATATATCCTCTGTCTGCGGAGAATATACATACAAGGCATAAGTTTCTTTGTATGCTCCCTCCCACGGTATTGACCGACAGGTTCAAAGGGTCCTTCTCAACCGCTTTCGCAGTGCCCCTGCATTACTTTTTATATTATAACATCTGTTTGGGGATTAGTCAAGGGGAAAATAATGATAAACCAGGCTGCGGAACTATTGCTCGATCCTTCTGAACTCCTCGGGCAAAAATGAAAAGACCGCAGACACCAGTTCATTTAACAGCTTAGCATTATCTGAAACAGGTTCACACCACCAATAAAAGCTTCGCCCGTTTATTACCACCGTATGGCTGTAGCCGTCAAGCCCCAATGCAGATCTTATTTTCCTGCATTTTATTTTGCTTATCTCCTCAATACGTTTTTCTATGCTTCTTTGTCCCTCATTATCAAGCATTTTTATGCCGCAGAAATTATCGGTAAGAAAATCGTCCCCGAAATCCGCGGATATTTCGGTACATTCCAAAAGCCTTGCATCATAGCGGCTGAAATGTTCATAGCAAATATAAAATTCACTGTTTCGTTTTCTCACCTGACAATAAACGGTTTTCCCCTGACTTACATATGAAGGCTCATACAATATTTCAGCCGCAATGCTGCTGTTTTTCAGGTTCATTGCAAGAGTTCGTTCAAGCAGGTCTCTGCATACTTCTATTTTCATCGTTTCACTTCGTCCTATTTTGCTTTGTCTCTATTATCAGACCTTCACAGCCTTGGACAGCTCACCGTTTTTATAGCCCTCATCGGTTTTGGAAACGGCGCAGACAACAAATCTGCGGCTTGATGCTTTGGTCAATTTGATCGTGCAGGAGGTGCTCTTGACGGTTTTTATCCTCACATACTTTCCCTTTTCGGAATTATATTCATAAACTCTGTAGCAATATGCGTTTTCAATGCTGTTCCATTTCAGAGTTATGCTGCTGCCGCTTTTTTTGGCTGTGACCTTGGGACGGGGAAGCTTTTCGGTTTTATCGGCTGATTTCTCCGGAACGGAATATTTCGTCAGCGCCTTTACTATTTCCGGGTGGGTAACGGTGCATTTCTCACGGTCAAACAGCGCCATATTTCCCGTATCCCACCAGAAGCATTTTATTCCGTGCTTTGCCGCTGCGCTTACAAAATACTCAGCATAAAGCTTGCGCGAACTGTTATTATCCTTGAAATCCGCACCGAACTCACCTATGACAAGGGGCGCTCCCTGTTTTTTGGCAAAGCTGTCAAGCCTTGAAAAAAGCTTGTCAAAATATGCCTTTTCGGGATCCGTTCCCCATTTATCCGTCATTGTTGTCCATGTTGCGTCGGAGGCGGTAAAGCCCTGGGGATCGTAATTATGGGTGTGAATTATCAAATGATCTTTTGCTGTATCGTCAGGAAGCACAAATCCTGCCAGAGCCTTCTCGGAACAGCTTCCCGAATAGACCTGCACCATAAGATTTCGCTCTGCATTGTTTCCGCCGGTTTTCCTTACCGTATCCACAAAAAGCTGATTAAAATCATTCACCGCTTTATATGCGTCCTTTGTCCTTGCGTCCGTCCAGCTGTTTTCGCTGTCGAGCATTTCGTTAAAGCCCTCAAATATCAGCTTTTCGCCGTAATCCTTGAAACGGAGAGCGATATTTTTCCACAATGCGGCGAATTTCTTTGAATTTTTTCTGTAGCATTCCGCAGACGCCTCAAGCCAGCCGTCCGCTCCTGCGTCGTGGTGAACATTCAGGACACAGTACATATCCTGAGAGATAACGTAATCCACCACCTCCTGAACGCGGTCAAACCATTCCTTGTCGATATTTCCGCTGTCATCGATATGCTCAGCCCAGGTCACAGGTACTCTTACCGCATTGAAGCCTGCCTTTTTTACTGCTGCAATGAGCTTTTTGGAAGCTGTGGGATTGCCCCAGGCAGTTTCATAGCTTGAGGGCTTGCCGTCGGTATACAGCCCTATCCATTCTCCGCAGCTGTCAAGGGTATTGCCGAGGTTCCAGCCCGCATTTATAGCCGTTACAGCTTCTTCCGCCGTTTCTATCGGCTTTGCGGCTCCTGCAGGCACAGCTGTGGCTGTAAGGAGCATTGCCGCGGCAATAAGGGCAGATATTGCTTTTTTTAATAATGATAAATGTTTCATATCGTTTCTCCTGTATTTTTTTATAACAAAAACCGCCCCAGCCAAAAAGCTGCGGCGGCAATGAATACGCTGTTAACCGCCTCTTCTTCTGGAGGTGTTTCTGCGCTTATTGTCCATATTCTTGCGGATATCTCCGATCCTTTCATCGGAGCTTGCCTTGAATTTATTTAACATATCCTCAAATGCAGATTCGGGAGTCTGAGGCTCCTTGGGAACTGCCTTTTCCTGCCGCGGTTTGCCTGCATTTCCACCCGGCTTGCCTGCATTGCCGTTCGGTCTGCCGCCGCCCTCTCTGGGACCGCGGAATTCCTTTTTCGGAGGTGCGGGAAGCGCCTTCTTTATGGAAAGGGATATCTTGCCCTCCTCGGAAACGGAAAGCACCTTGACCTTTACCTGCTGACCCTCTGTAAGATGATCCTTTATCTCGTTTACAAATGTGTTGGCAACCTCGGAAATATGTACCATTCCCGTTACCCCCGGCTCGATCTCCACGAACGCTCCGAATTTGGTTATGCCTGTGACCTTGCCCTCATAAATTTTTCCTACATCCGGCTGCATAAATAGAATATTATCCTTCCTGTTTTTATTATGTATTATCAGCTTCTGGTGGTGTCGTAGAAGCGGCGCTCGTCGGGATACGCATAGCCCAGCTTTTCAATTGCCAGGCGCTCCATATATGTGCGCTCGTCCTCTTCGTTCAGAATGCTTTCATACTCGGCGTTTTCAGCCTCAAGCTGCTCGGCTCTGAGCTTTAATTTCTCAAGCTCCGCCTGCTTCTCGTTGTATTCCAGCATATCGCTGAAAATCGAGGCTCCGCAGGCTAAGATAAGCAGCAGGGAAACCGCTGTTCCCACGAATTTAAGCAGACCATGGTTCTGACGATACTTCTTATTATATGCCTTTTTAAGCACGGCACGAGCCGCTTTGCGGTCCCTTGAGCCCGATTCCTTCTCTGCATACATAATAATCACCGTCCTGACTCCTGCTGATACATCTCAGCTGCACAACCTGCTTTTACTTCATCTTAGCTGTTTTATTATACACCATCTGCCCCTTGCTTTTCAAGTCTTTTTGATAATATTTACATTTATGGAACATTTTTTTGGCGTTTGTCACAAATTTGTAACCTTTTTTTGTGCCAAATTTTTGGAACATTGGGATAAAGGGCTTTGATATTTTTCTGAACAGGCTCCCCAAAAGCCTGTAAACAGTGCCGAAAACACACCGTATTATGCCGATGACCACCGTTCCTGCGGTGAGGATATATATGACCGCTCCCAGAAGCGCCCCCAGCCAGTAATATCCCCTCACCTGCCCGTCACCCATAAGGAGGGAGAAAATGTATACCCCTATGCCGCAGAGGATAAGATAAAGCCCGTCGCAGATGGCTGTGGGAACGGTCTTTCCCATAACGGGGAATATGGCTCTTAATGCTCTGAAAACGTCCCACAGCACCCCCTGACAGCCCCCCAGCAGCACCGACAATAAAAACAGCTCCGTCTGGCGGCAGACGGGCATAAAGGTCTCAGGCTCGATATTTGCAAGCAGCTCCGTAGCTTTTCCCTCCCTTATTTAAGCAGCCTTCCCAGAAAGCCCAGCGGCGACTTTACCTGGCTGTCTCCGTAGATCATGCCGTCTATTTCTCCCTCCACCGCCATATCGCCGCTTTCCACCGACAATAGCGTTACACGAAGTCCCCTGCCCTTTATGATAAGCTCACCCATACAGGTGTAGAGCAGCACCGAGTTTTCGGTGAATTTATCCGTGTCGGTAACTCCCGTTATCACTACCTTGCTGCGGTTCTCCATATTTACCGTATGGCTTTGCTGCGGCTTCTTCTGCTGCTTAGTTTCCATTATGAACACCTCGAAAGCTTTATTCGTATATGTATATGACAAAAAATATCGTTTTATTCTTAATATACTTAACAAAAAATTCCTTAATATAATATTTGTGCCCATTCTTATTCATAATTTATTATAGAAATTTTGAGAGCTGTGTGGTATAATTAAATTTAACTGAGCAAACTTTTATTATTGTACCGATAATTACAGCTGTGCTGTCAAGATATAACAACATGGGAGATGATTTCGTGATCAGCGGAAAAATGCTTAAAGACGCTCTTATTTCGGCGGCTCTTACCCTGTCTGAGATGAAAAAGCAGGTCGACGAGCTGAATGTTTATCCCGTACCCGACGGTGATACGGGCACAAATATGTCCCTCACCCTTGCAAACGCTATGAACGCACTTTCCTCCGTTTCCGACGAGGCAGATGTTTCCGAAGTGGCTTCCGCTGCCGCTTCCGCAATGCTCCGAGGCGCAAGAGGAAACTCGGGCGTTATCACATCTCTGCTTTTCCGCGGCTTCTCCAAGGGGCTTGCGGGCAAGAAGGAAGCAGGCTGCGACGATATGGCAAACGCTCTGGAGATAGGCGTTGAGGCAGCTTACAAGTCCGTTATGAAGCCTGCGGAGGGCACTATCCTCACCGTTGCAAGAGTGGCAAGCGAAAAGGCTCGCGAAAGCTCTTTCATGACAAACGACCCCGTTTCCCTGTGGAACGATGTGTGCATTGCCGCAGAAGATGCACTGGCAAAGACCCCCGAGCAGCTCCCAATTCTCAAGAAGGCGGGAGTTGTGGACGCAGGCGGCAAGGGACTTGTTATTATATTCAACGAAATGCTCAGAGCCTTCAGAGGCGAGCCGAGGACTGTTTCCGCCGAGCCTAAGGTGGTTTCAGACGGTAAATATTCCTTCTCGGTCGAGGATGATGAGACTCTTGAGATAACCTTCGGCTACTGCACCGAATTTATCGTAAATGTAACGGACACCGCCAAAAAAACCGCCGAGCTGAGAGAATATCTCGAGTCCATCGGCGACTGCGTTGTGGTGGTGGACGACGAGGATATCATAAAGGTACACGTTCACACCGACCACCCCGGTCTTGCCTTTGAAAAGGGACTGGAATACGGCTCCCTCTGCAATATGAAGGTGGACAATATGCGTCTCCAGCGTGAGAAGAAGGCGGCGGCTGTGAAGGTTTCGAACGAGAAGCCCGTTCCCGCGGCTCCCGAAAAGCAGTTCGGCTTTGTGGCTGTGGCAAACGGCAGCGGCATTGAGGCTATGTTTACAGACCTGGGCGCAGACGCTATCGTAAGAGGCGGTCAGACCATGAACCCCTCTGCCGATGATATACTGAGGGCAGTTTATTCCGTTCCCGCCGAGACCGTATTTATCCTGCCCAACAACAAGAACATCATTATGGCAGCAGAGCAGGCTATGAAGCTCTCCGAAAAGACTATCTGCGTTCTGAGGACCACTTCCGTTCCTCAGGGAATGTCCGCAATGATGAATTTCGACCCCGACTCGGATTTTGATACGAACCGCATGAATATGACCCTTGCCGCAGAAAAGGTGCAGTCGGGTCTTGTGACCTTTGCAGCAAGAGACAGCAGCTTCAGCGGTCATGAGATAAAGTCGGGAGATATCCTGGCTCTCGAAAACGGCAGGCTGTCCTTTATCGACAGGGACGTTACCCGTGCCGCATACAAGCTTACAAGAAAGCTTATGAAAAATCTCAAGAAAAACGCAGGCTTTGTTACGGTGATGTACGGTGCGGACGTGTCCGAGGACAAGGCTGCGGAGCTTGAAAACATTATGCGCTCAAAGCTGGGCTCTGTTGACGTTAACTTTGTACGAGGCGGTCAGCCTGTTTATTACTACATCGTTTCCGTTGAGCCCAACGGATAAAAAGGAAGTCTATGAAAAAAATCACTGTTATAGCAGGCCATTACGGCAGCGGCAAGTCCACATTCGCCGCAAATTACGCAATAGATATGGCGGCAAAGGGCGAGGCGGTCACGGTTGTGGACATGGACACCGTCAATCCCTATTACCGCACCGCAGACCTGGGGGATATATTTGAAAAAAACGGCGTAAAGCTTGCCGCTCCCAGATATGCCGGAACAAATCTCGATGTACCCATTCTGGATTTTGATATCCCCGCTCTTTATGCCGAGGGAAGAAGCCTTGTCATCGACCTGGGCGGAGATGACGCGGGGGCATATCCTCTGGGCAAATTCAGACAGTTTATCGACCTTCACAGAGATGAATGCGATATCCTGTATGTGGTGAATTTCTGCCGCTTCCTTACCCACAATGCAGAGGAAGCAGAGGAAATACTCCGTGAAATAGAACGTGCCTGCGGTCTTTCCGCCACGGGCATCGTGAATAACTCAAACTTAGGCTTTGAGACCGACAGCGAAATAATCGGAAGCGGCAGGCTCAAGGCGGAAAAAATTTCCGCGCTTACGGGTCTCCCGGTTTTCTGCCACACTCTGCCCCGGATCCCTTCCTGCGAAGGTATTGACAGAGAGGGCTATTATCCGCTGACAGTATATATCAAAAACGTGTGGAACTGACAATTCCCCACATATCCTACATAAGAAAGGTGGCTTGCAAAATGGCTAAGATGACCGTTCTGAACGACAGATGCAAGGGCTGCGGCCTCTGCGTTTCCGCTTGTCCGAAGCAGATCATCAAGATCCGCAAGGATATCCGCACACCCAAGGGCTACTGTCCTGCCGAATGCTCCGACCAGAGCAAATGCACAGGCTGCGCCGTTTGCTACACGATGTGCCCCGACTGCGCTATTATCGTTGAAAGATAACATTCATACCTGAAAGGAATGAGAACCAATGGCTAACGAAAGAATGCTTATGAAGGGCAATGAAGCCCTTGCCGAAGCGGCTGTACGGGCAGGCTGCAAGTGCTACTTCGGTTACCCCATCACTCCCCAGACGGAGATCGCCGCTTATATGTCCAAGCGTATGCCCAAGTGCGGCGGCGTGTTTTTACAGGCGGAGAGTGAGATCGCCGCTATCAATATGGTCTACGGCGCTGCCGCAACAGGCGTGCGCGCAATGACCTCCTCCTCTTCCCCCGGAATTTCCCTTAAATCCGAGGGTATCTCCTATGCGGCAGGCTGCGACCTGCCCTGCGTTGTGGTAAATGTTCAGAGAGGCGGCCCCGGTCTGGGCGGCATACAGCCTGCTCAGTCGGATTACTACCTTGCAACTAAGGCGGGCGGTCACGGCGATTTTTACATACCCGTTTACGCTCCCTGCTCCGTTCAGGAAATGGCTGACTACGCTGTAAAGGCGTTTGATATGGCTGATAAGTTCCGCACACCCGTTATGATACTCTCCGACGGTCTGCTCGGTCAGATGATGGAGCCTGTTGTGTTCCCCGAGATAACAGACAATGAGCCCGAGAAGGAATGGGCTTGCACAGGTCATGGCAACAAGAGACGCCACAACATCATCAACTCCCTCTATCTCAAGCCCGAAGAGCTTGAGGAGTCCAACAGAGAGCGCTTCAAGAAGTACGAGATCGAAAAGGCAGAGCTTCCCGAGGTTGAGACCTATCTCACCGAGGACGCAGAGATCGTAGTTACAGGCTACGGCGCTTCCGCAAGAATTGTCCGCTCCGCAGTAAACGCCGCAAGAGCTGAGGGCATAAAGGCAGGTATGATAAGACCTATCACCCTGTGGCCCTTCCCCGAAAAGGCGTATGCAGACACTGTAGAGACCGCAAAGGCTTACCTTGTTGTAGAGCTTTCAATGGGTCAGATGGTGGACGATGTAAGGCTTGCCACAAGCTGCAAGCGACCCGTTCGCTTCTTCGGAAGAACAGGCGGAGTTATCCACACTCCTGCCGAGATACTTGCTCAGATCAAGCAGATAGCTAAGGAGGAACTGAAATAATGGCTATTTATCAGAAGCCTCACGCTCTTGAGGATATCAGTATGCATTTCTGCCCCGGCTGCACTCACGGTATCGTTCACCGTCTTGTATGCGAGGTAATTGACGAAATGGGCATAGAGGGCGACACTATCGGAATTTGCCCCGTTGGCTGCTCGGTAGTTTCCTATGACTACTTTGCCTGCGATATGATAGAGGCGGCTCACGGACGCGCTCCTGCGGTCGCAACAGGCGTTAAGCGCTCAAGACCCGACAAGTTCGTATTTACATATCAGGGCGACGGCGACCTTGCCGCTATCGGTACCTGCGAGACCGTTCACGCTGCTACAAGAGGCGAGAACATCACTATAATCTTTATAAACAACACCATTTACGGCATGACAGGCGGTCAGATGGCTCCCACCACTCTCCCCGGTCAGGTAACTCAGACTACCCCCTTCGGACGTGACCCCAAGGTTGCGGGATATCCCGTAATGGTCTGCGAAATGCTCTCTCAGCTTACGGGCACAGCCTATGCGGAAAGAGTTTCCGTTGACTCCCCCGCCCATATCAATGCGGCTAAAAAGGCTATCCGCAAGGGCTTTGAGGTACAGAAAAACAAGCAGGGCTTCTCTATTATCGAAGTGCTGTCCACCTGTCCCACAAACTGGGGCATGACTCCCGAGGAGTCTATGGAAAGAGTAAGGACCGAAATGATTCCTTACTATCCTCTCGGCGTTTACAAGGACATAACCGCCGAAAACAAGTAAGGGAAAGGAGAATACGTGATGACCAGTGAAATTCAGCTTGCGGGCTTCGGCGGACAGGGTATTCTTTTTGCGGGAAAGGTGCTTGCATACTGCGGTATGCTGGCTGACAGAGAGGTTTCCTGGCTTCCCTGCTACGGTCCCGAAATGAGAGGCGGCACCTGCAACTGCTCGGTTTGCCTTTCCGATGAGCCTATCGGCTCCCCCGTTGTTAACGACCCCGACCTGCTTATCGCAATGAACGAGCCTTCATATACTAAGTTTATAGGCGCTGTTAAGGCGGGAGGCTATGCCTTCATCGACAGCACACTTGTGGACTCCGCAAATGCACGAAACGATATCCACGAGTTCAGAGTTCCCGCAACAAGGCTTGCGGACGAAAACGGCCTTAAAGGCGGCGCTAACATTATCCTCATAGGCAAGCTCATCAAGGAGACGGGCGTTATCTCTATGGACGATATCGAGGCGGCTATCAGAAAGATAGTTCCTGCGAAAAAGGCGCAGCTTATTGAAAATAACCTGAGAGCTATCAAGCTTGGGTATGATTATACGGAATAAGAATGTAATATAAAAAAACGCCCTTCACCGGTGTGGTGAGGGGCGTTTCAGTTTGATGCAAAAGGACTTGACAATTCTGTCGGATGTGATATAATAAAGGCAGGGAGTGAGAATGTGGCTCTTGAATATCAGCGTTACGGACGAAACAAGGATACACTCGTAGACAAAACATATATTGACAGCGGTGAGTATCGCAGAAAATTTGATAACCTGACAGACGATCCCACTGTTAATAAAGTAATTTATAATAGTGCAAAAAAAGCGCTTAAACACAGAAGCGGTACTGCACTTGAAGATATGTATTGGTTTGACAGTATAAGCGGAAAAGTTCTTCTTTCCGTCACCGACAGCACAGATGAAAGAGCAATTATATATACCGATAAAATTCGTAATACGATCAAATCGGGCACAAAAATAATAACATTGCACACGCACCCGAGCAGTATGCCGCCAAGTATTGATGATTTTAATTCCTGCTTTAAAAATGGGTACGAAATTGGCATTATCGCCTGTCACGATGGACGTGTATTCAAGTATTCGTCAAAACAATTTGTCAGCAAAGCACTTTATGAGCTTTATATCGGTGAGTATCTTGATGACGGCTTAAATGAATTTGATGCCCAGTTCAAAACACTTGAAAAGCTGAAAGAAAATCATCTGATACACTTTGAGGAGGTGTAATATTATGGCAGAAAAGGAATATTTCATAGATGATCGTGTTGTTATTCCTGAGAATGTCAGGAATATGACTCGTGAAGAAAGACGCGCTGAAATAGTACGCCTTGAAAATATCGCAAAAGCAGAAAAAGAAAAGATCCTTAAGAAAAAATAATTTAAAACCAAAACGTCCCCAACCGCAGACGGTGAGGGACGTTTTTCTATCCTTATGTATCCCACTTAATAACAATACTGTCTCCCTCATGGAGAATGTCCATAAAGCTTGCGTTCTGACCGTTCAAGGTAAGTATCATATTGCCGCTTGGAGGAGGGTCGCTGATGTCGATATCCGCAAGAGCCATAAGCTCGATGAACTCGTGGGGAGAATTGTCGGTACGGGGGTCAAGATGAGTGCGTCTGCCGTTGAGGGTAACGGTAATGCTGCCCGATGTGCCGCTGTCAGCTTCGGGAGAGGGTTCTGCAAGCGCTGCGGCAGGCTCCGGAGGAGGCATAGTTATTCCCGAAAGGGTCTGGACGGTGCGGCTTGCCTTTTCGTCCTTGAGGGCGATATCCCGTGCGGCATTGGGAAGATTTTCGGTGGCTGTATGCTTGTCCCTTGTAACAAAAGCGTCATTCTCCTCGAGAATGTGATCCGACCTTACAAGCCTGTCGTTCTTGAAAAAGGCAATTCCCGAGCAATCAAAGGGCAGGGACATTATAAGGTCGCCCAGAGTCTCGATGGACTCTATCTCGATATTGTCGTAATTCTGGACGCTGTAATTTCCCGTAACAACAACTCCGTTGACACGCACTGTTCTGCCGAAGGTGTATTCCTCTCCGTCAATGATTATCTTCTTGGTAAATACCTCCCCTGCAATGTCGCTGACTGTAACAGCAGCATTTGCGCCTACGGTGGCAGGGGTGAAGTCGATAACGTCACCGGGCTTAACGGTGTATTCAAGTGTGGCAGGGAGACCGTTTACCATTATCTGCGCAGGAGTGGAGGTCTCTCCTCTCAGACTCTGCTTTTCGCCGTTTAAGGTAAAAATAAGTCCTCTGCCCGATTTACCGATTATCTGGGGCGTCTGGAAGCCTGCGTTCATAAGCAGGTCGGCGGCAGTCACGGTCTTGGTGTCGAAAATGCGGAATTTTCCGCCGTTGAGAGTAACCTGAGAGAACTCATAGCCCTTCTGCAGAGTGGCGGTAATGCCAATTCCGATAGGCGTTACAAACTCGGGACCCGTAAGCTTCACCTTGCCCAGATTTATATTCTTGCGGTAATTCTGACCGCCTATGGCTACCCTGTTTTCGGGTATCTCAAGCTTTTCCGCAACAAGAGAGGTAAGCTCCGGGATAAGGCTTCCGCCGCCCACAAGAAACACCGCCGCAGGAGCGGAGCCGTTGGCTGCAAGAACATTATCCGCAATGGTGTCCGCAAGCTGGTCAACAGCAGGGAAAAGCCCCGAGAAAAACTCGTCCGACTTGACCGTATGCTCAAAGCCTAAAATATCCGTAAAGCTTACGTCCTCGCCGGGAGGGGTGAGCTTCATATTTTCGGCTGTTTCGAAATCAACAAGGTATTTCTGAATGATATCCTCGGTTATCTCATCGCCTGCAATGGTTGCCATAGCATATGCCACAATACTGCCGTTTCGGGAAACGGCGATATCCGTAGTACCTGCGCCGATATCAACCAGGGCGATGTTAATGAGCCTTACCTCGGGGGGGATTATCACGTTCATAGCGGCGATAGGCTCAAGGGTCAGGCTGCAAACGTCCAGCCCGTTCATATCCATAACTGTATAAAGGCTCTCCACCACAAGGCTCGGGAGGAATGCGGCAATAAGCTCCACCTCCACCTTTTTTCCCTTGTGACCCAGAAGGCTCTTTATGGGATAATCGTCCAAAGCGTATTTGATAACGGTGTGTCCCACGCAGTAAAAGGTCATGCCATCGGAAGTGCTGTCGCTGTCAAGCTCGGACTGAGCCTTTGCCACAGCTTCAAGCTCCAGGGACTTGAGCATATTCTCGGTAATGCTCTCTCTGCCGTCAAGCTCGGTCTCCACCATAGCGCGCTTGGTTTTAAGAGCGCGTCCTGCGGCAGCGATAGCCACCTTTGAAAGGGTCATCTCCGTCTTGTCCTCAAGAGCGTTCTTGACCTGTTCAACTATTCTTGCGGTCTCAACGATATCCTCTATCTGACCGTCCAGCATGGCGCGCCGCTTGTGCGGAACGGAAACAGCCTCGCTGACCGTGAAAACGCCGTCCTCCATATGCCCGATAACGCCCACCACGTTCCGGGTGCCTATGTCGAGGGCAAAGATATCGTTCTCGCCCTGAGGGGATTTCTGCGCCTTGCGTATCACCGAAGCGCCCTGAGCTCTGCTTTTAGGCATATTTATCATTCCTTTATGTAAAAAATTGTATTTTTTTATTGTGCGGCTCAAATTCCGTACCCTTTCGCCGCATAAAACAGTATTCCTTTTTATTATAATATATTTCCGTGAAATTTGCAATATTTTTCTTTGGTCAAAGGCGTAAAATTTCAACCCGATTTTTTGCCGTTTTGTTCTTCGGAAAAATTTTTTGAGAAATTTCAAAAAAACTCTTGACAAGTAAATTTATATGTGATATAATAGCATAGTCGGTTGATAAATCCGACGGTTGGTTGAAGAAACCGAGATAATATGCGAGAGTGCTGGAATAGGCAGACAGGCACGTTTGAGGTGCGTGTGTCTTTGACGTGTGGGTTCAAGTCCCATCTCTCGCACCAAGCTTTAAGTCCGCAGGCTGTGTTAAAACGGTCTGCGGATTTTTTTGATTTAATTTGACAAAATATGCTCAACTAAAAGGTATAACAGCCCTTCTGAAATAGCAAGCCCCCTCGGAAAGCCACTTCCGAGGGGGGGCATTTGTGTATACCTCTGACAATAATGTCAATACCCATTCCGGGATTTTTTATTTTATGTACTCTTTCAACGCCCCGATAAGCGCGTCTATCTCCTCGTCTGTGCCGATAGTTATCCTAAGATGGTTATCTATCCTGGGCTTATTGAAAAAGCGGACGTAAATGTCCTTGGTTTTAAGGAATGCGCTGATATCCGCAGCCCTGTATCCGGGGTGAGAGGCAAAAAGGAAATTGGTGCTGCTGTCCTTAACGTCAAAGCCCATTTTACGAAGCTCTGCGGTAAGCCTGTCTCTTGTTTTTATTATCCTGCCCACCGTCTCTCTGAAATACTCCTCGTCCGCGATGGAAGCACAGCCTGCGGCAATGGCAACGCTGTCTACGGGATAGGAATTGTAGGAGTCCTTAGCCGCCCTGAGTGCGCCGATGATGTCCTTTCCGCCGAAGCAGCAGCCAATTCTCATGCCTGCCATAGAGCGTGATTTGGAGAAGGTCTGCACAACTGCCAGATTGGGGTATTCCTTTAAAAGGGGCAGAGCCGAAACGCCGCCGAAATCCACATATGCCTCGTCGGATATGACCACGCTGTCGGGATTTGCGTCAAGTATCTCGCGGATAAAATCAAGGTCCCTGCCGATGCTTGTGGGAGCGTTGGGATTGCAGATGATAACGCCGCCGTTTTCGCGCCTGTAGTCCTCGGCTCTGATGTTAAAATCCTCGTCAACGGGAATAAGCTCATAGGGAATTTTCAGCATACTGCACCACACGGGATAGAATGAATAGGTGATATCGGGGTAAAGCACAGGCTTTCCCGAGTTGAAAAAAGCCCTGAAGCAAAGGGCAAGCACATCGTCCGAGCCGTTTCCGATGAATACATTTTCCTCGGAAAGTCCTGCCCTTTCCGCCACGGCTCTCACAAGAGGAGTGGCGTCGGCGTCGGGATATTTGTTGAGTCCCGAAGCCTTGAAGCCGGCTATTGCCTCAATGACCCGGGGAGAGGGGGGATAGGGATTTTCGTTGGCGTTCAGCTTGATGAAATCCGCCTTTTTAGGCTGCTCCCCCGCCACATAGGGGGCTATGTCAATAAGATTATCTTTCCAGTTACCCATGAGAAAAACTTCCTTTCAGAAAAAGCTGTAATCATTATACCACATTTTTCCGCAGGGTTCAAGAAAAATTTTATTTTAAAAAAATCCTCCGCACATAAAAATGTACGGAGGAAAGAGGACCTGCGACCTACGGGAAATCAAGCTCTCACATCAAGGATAGAGCCTATCTGACCCTGGACCTTGGGCATATTCTGAGCCATTTCAATGATACCCTGAGCCTGGGTCTGCATAACGTCCTGGGTCTTCTTGACCATAGCCGTGCTTACGGCATTAGCAAGCTGAGCCTGCTTCATACCTGTAGCCATAGAAGAAATTGCCATAGGATCCATAAAAACACTTCCTTTCGGTATATCAATTTACAGCGGGGCTGTAAATCACATTATGACTGTATCTCGCTGATAACGCTTTTAAGCTCCTCAATTCCCGAAACGGTCTCGGAAACCAGCTCGGAGGCATCCTTGGCGCTGCTGTCTATCTGAGCCGCAAAGCCGCCGATGCTCTTGATCTTCTGCTCGATGGTGTCAGCGGAGCTTTTCGAGGTATCTGCAAGGCTTCTTACCTCCTGAGCGATAACGCCGAAGCCCTTACCGCTCTCCTTGGCTCTCGAAGCCTCGATGGACGCGTTGAAGCCCAGGATACGTGTGTTCATAGCGATATCCTGGATAACCTTTGCAGCGTCGTTAGCGGTCTTGACCTCGGAAACGCACTTGTCAGCGATCTCGGAAAGCTGCCTGAACTTTTCGTCCATGGAAGAAACAGCCTTGATACAGCTTTCCGCAATGTCGTTGACCCTGCGGATAACATCGCCGGTGGCGGTGATATTGCTTGAAAGAGCAGCATTGTTCTGCTTCATCTGATAGCTGGAATAAGCCATAGTGGAGATATTCTTGGCAATGGTGTGAAGGAACCTGGCAGCAGCCTCCACCCTCTCCTTGGGAACGATCTTCACCTTTCTTACAGCGGCGATATACTCGTCGGGATCAATGCTCAGTTCCTTAGCTATCCTGCGGAATTTAGCCTCGTCGGGCTTTTCGGTAAGGACCTGTCCGCCGATAAAGGAGCCGATGAACTCGCCGTTGACCATAATGGGAGCAGCAAAGTCCATAAGACCTGCATGGCAGGCGTATGCAGCAGCTCTGCCTGTGCGGTGAGTCTGCTCGCCGCCGTCGCGGTCGCACTTTTCGCATCTTTCGCAGCCCAGTCTGGAGCGGCGTGTGTATTTCATACAGAAATCGGTGAAATTGCTTCCCTTGGTCACAGGATTTCCGTCGGCATCGGTAGTGAGAGCCGCCATGCCCGTTACCTCTGCAAAGCCGTCCTGTATTTCCTGAAGCACCTGAACGCTTATCAGGTCGGTTAATTTAATGGAAGACATTATGTAAAACCTCCGTGTGAGTATTTTGGTATAATGGTACATACTAATTTTACAATATTTCCTTCCGTTTGTCAATGTTTTGTTGAGATATAATTGTTTTTTCGTGCAAATAATACAAATTATTCCTCTCTAATATGATAATTACGGAAAACCGCACCCCGCAAAGAAAATACGTTCCTAAATTTATATGATTTACCTATTGCAATCTGCGGCAGATTGATGTATAATGTTATTATGTATATTTATAGCTGTCCGAGGTGTCCGATTTGTATTATTGCTGCGGTATTTCCGACAAGGGAGCTGTCCGCACGCACAATGAGGACGCTTATCTTGTAAACAAAATAGTATTATCAAAGGCTCAGATGGAGAGCGACATCAGTGCCCCCTTCATCGCCGCCGTTGCCGACGGCGTAGGAGGAGAAGCATCGGGGGAGATAGCCTCAAGAATGGCGCTGGAGCTGCTTTCCGCAGTAAAGCCCGGGAAGCGCACCGACCTTCGTGCAAAGCTCCTTTCCGTCCACACGAAGCTGAAGCGCTACGGCATCACCCACGGCAGCTCCGCCAATATGCAGACCACCCTCTGCGCCCTTGCGGTGGACGACAGCGAAAGGGCATATGTGGTAAACGTGGGCGACTCACGGATGTACCGTTTCAGAGGGGGCATAATAAAGCAGCTTTCCCGTGACCAGTCCCTTGTCCAGCTGCTGTATGAGCAGGGAAAGATAACGGGCGAGGAAAAAAAGACCCATGCCCAGCGGAATGTGATATTCCCCGTTCTGGGCAACCTTTCCGATGATCCCGACCCCTGCGTTACGGAGATAGAGGGAGGCATAAAAAAGGGCGACATCATCATTATCTGCAGCGACGGACTTTCCGACTATATCACCTCGGGAGAATTTGAAGAGATACTTTCAATGCCCATGCGCCTGCCCAAGCGGCTCAGACGGCTCATCGACACCGCCATAGACAACGGCAGCACCGATAACATCACCGTGGTGGGAGTATCCGTCATCTGAGGAAAAAGTAGTAGATAAGCCCGTAGACCACCGAAGCGGCAGTTCCGTAAAGGATAACGGGTCCTGCGATAATGAATATCTTTGCTCCCAGACCTAAGATATATCCCTCAGACTTAAATTCCACCGCAGGAGAGGCAACAGCGTTGGCAAAGCCCGTAACGGGTACGAGAGTTCCCGCGCCGCCGTATTTTGCCAGCTTTTCGTAAAGCCCCAGCCCCGTAAACAAAGCGGAAAGGAACACCAGCGTTATGGTGCACCAGGCTGCGGCAGTCCTGTCGTCAAAGCCAAGATAGGAGTAAAAGTCGGTGATAGCCTGTCCTATGACGCAGATAAGTCCGCCGATAAGAAAGGCAAGGGGCACATCACGCATACATTTTGAGTTCGGTGAAGCCTTTTTGACCATTTCGCCGTACTGCTTCTGAGATATTTTCATTGTAATATCACTCTTTCCGATAAAATATTTTAATGTAAATTTATGCCGTATCACGGCTTTAATTTAGTATATCCCGCAGGCAAGCCAATATTCCCAAAAATAAAATGAAAAGGAAAATGACTTATGCTAAAGAACATTCTTTCAAACGAAACCTGCGCAAAATGCCGTCTGTGCTGTATTTTTGACAAATACGATGTGTGGGAGACCCCCGTTATCACAAGGGAGCTGTATACAAAGCTCACAGCGGAGCGCCCCGACCTGAAAATGGTCTCAAAGGGCGGAAACGGCGGCTATATATTCAATATGGAGGACTGCTGGGACGAGGCAGACGAGCTTTATCGCTGTCCCGCCCTCGACCCGAAAACAGGCTGTACCCTTGGGGACAATAAGCCCTTTGACTGCCGCATCTGGCCCTACAGAGTTATGGATCTAAACGGCGCAAGGGTGATATCCATCGCGTCCGTCTGCCCCGACCTGTATAAAAAGCCCCTGAACGTCCTTGTTGAGGAGCTTGACAACGGGCTTGCCGATATAATTTTTGCGGAAGCAGCTAAAAATCCTTCCATCGTAAAGCCATATGAGCAGGGCTACCCCATTCTCAAGGTAACAAACGAGCTTTGCAACCGGAAGGTGCGCCTTGCGGAGGTAACGAGAGGCGACCTGCCCTTCCTCTGCGACCTTTACAACCGCACCGAGCTTCTTGACAGGCTTGGAGCGGGCGAGCTTGACATCGAGGACTGGGACGAAGCCTTCGAGCAGTGGCGCGAGGACGGCGACGAGGAGGACTATATTATATATTACGGCTCCGAGCCTGCGGGCTGGGTGAAGCTCTGCGGACTTGAAAGCGGAGACTGCGGCTGGATATCCATGCTTGTCATCGCCCCCGAGTTCAGAGGCCACGGAGTGAGCCGTGAATGTATCTGCCTTGCGGAGGAGATATTCATCGAAAAGGGCATCAACACCGCCGCAATGCACGTATATAGCTCAAACACCGCCGCCGAAAAATGCTGTCTCAGCTGCGGCTATACTGCCGTTCCCGACGATACCCCCGACGGCGAGACCGTTATGTATAAAAAGGAGAACCTTGATGAAAATTATCGCACCCTCTCATGAGATATTATCGGAGATAGACGGGGCAAAAATGCTCCGCAATATAGAGCTCTGCGGCAGAGTATGCTATAAGAGCGAGGACAGGATAACAGACGGCTCTGCGGAGAAATTCGTGGGAATGATACTTAAATCGGGTCATGAATCCGTCCTCGAGCACGAAAAGATAACCGTAAGATTTATCTGCGACCGCGGCGTTACCCACGAGATAGTCCGCCACAGAATAGCAAGCTACAGCCAGGAAAGCACCCGCTACTGCAACTATTCCAAGGACAAATTCGGAAATGAAATAACCTTTATCCGCCCCTTTTTCTGGGCTGAGGACGAGGAGAAATACGCTGTCTGGAAGAACACCATGCAGGAGATAGAAAACGCCTATGGGAAGCTTATCTCGCTGGGAGCAAAGCCCGAGGAAGCAAGGAGCATACTGCCCAATTCCGTAAAAACGGAGCTGGTCGTAACAATGAACCTCCGCGAATGGCGCCACTTTTTCAGGCTCCGCACCTCCGAGCGCGCCCACCCTCAGATGAGAGAGGTCGCTCTTCCTTTGCTTTGCGAGCTGAAAGGGCTTGTACCCGTTATTTTTGACGATATAAACGGAGCGGACGCTTCGTATTAAGGAGAGATATCAATGAGCATCAATATTGCCATAGACGGCCCCGCAGGCGCGGGAAAATCCACCATTGCAAGGAAAGCCGCCGCCGAGCTGGGATTTATATATGTTGACACAGGAGCGCTCTACCGCTCTGTGGCATACTACTCTGTTTCAAAGGGCGCAGACGTGAGCGTTCCAGAAAATGTGGAAAAGCTCCTGCCCGGGATAACCCCCGAGCTGCGGTTCATAGAGGGCGTTCAGCACGTTTTCGTAAACGGCGAGGACGTTTCGGATAAGATCCGCACCCCCCAGGTGTCAATGGCAGCCTCAAAGGTCTCGGCGATACCTGCGGTAAGAGCCTTTCTGTTTGAGCTCCAGCAGAAAATTGCCCGTGAAAACAACGTTATCATGGACGGCAGGGACATAGGCACCGTAGTCCTGCCGAATGCCGACCTGAAGATCTTCCTCACCGCCTCCCCCGAGGCAAGAGCCGACAGAAGATTTAAGGAGCTGAAAGACAAGCCCGATGCACCTTCTTATGAGGAAGTGCTTGCGGACATAATAAAGCGTGACCACGACGACTCCACCCGTGCCATAGCCCCCTTAAAGCAGGCGGAGGACGCAGTGCTCTGCGATACCACATCGCTCTCCCTTGAGGAGTCGGTGGATAAGATCATCGGTATGATAAAAAAACTTCTGTAAAGGACGGTAAGCTCACTTGAACGCATTTGTCAGATATACCGTAATGGGCATATATAAGCTGTTTTACAATTTTAAAATAGAGGGCTGGGAGAACGTCCCCGAAAAGGAAGGCGTTATCATAGCCTGCAACCACCGCAGCTACGCCGACCCCGTGGTCATAACCATGCCCATGAAAAGACCCGTCACCTATATGGCAAAGGAGGAGCTTTTCAAGAACAAGCTCTTCGGCGCATTTATCCGCTTCTTAGGCGCGTTTCCCGTCAAAAGGGGCGCAGGAGACATGAAGGTAATAGACGACTGCGTTGAGATACTGGAGAGCGGCAGGAACGTGGTCATCTTCCCAGAGGGAACACGTTCCAAGGAGAATAAGGTGGGCAGAGGAAAAACAGGCGTTGCCCTTATCGCCGCAAGATCGGGCGCGGACGTTCTCCCCATGGGCATAGTGTTCGAGGGCGAAAAGCTCCATTTCCGCAGCAAGCTCACATTGAAAATAGGAAAGCTCATAAAGTCCGAGGAGCTTGACATCGGAGACGGAGACACAAAAAATCTGAAGAAAGTAAAATCCGTCATTATGGACGCCATAACCGAGCTGGTCGAAGGACCGAAAACGGAGGAAAATTCTGCCGAAAGCACTGAATAACCCCTGAAAATATGGCAATAATACACATAAAGACGGTGTGAAAATTATGAAAAAATTCACAATTACCGCCGCAAAGACCGCAGGTTTCTGTTTTGGTGTTGACAGAGCGGTAAAACTCGTGTATAATGAAATAGAACACGGCTTCAAGGCAGTTACTCTGGGAGAGATAATCCACAACCCCACCGTTGTGAACGACCTTGCCGAAAAGGGCGTCCGCGTCATAAACACCCCCGCCGAGGCAGAAAAGGACGAAAAGGTCATTATCCGCTCTCACGGAGTAGGCAGGGATGTGTACAGAGAGCTTGAGGAAAGAGGTATCCCCTATTCCGACGGCACCTGTCCCTTTGTGAAGCGCATACAGAACACCGCCGCAAAATGCTCCGCCGAGGGTAAGGACATCATCATAATGGGCGATGAAACTCACCCCGAGGTGATAGGAATAGCAGGACACTGCCAAAACAAAGCATATGTTTTGCAAGATCCCGAGGAGCTTGAAGCTTTTCTGAAAAAAAATTTTGAAAATTCAAAAAAAAAGGTTGCAATTATGCCGCAAACAACGTATAATATAAATATGTGGCAAAATTGCGTCCGTATCGCCGCCTTTTATGAGAACGCCGAGACCTATGACACCATATGCAGTGCCACCTCGGAAAGACAGGCGGAAGCGGCAAGGCTCGCCTCCGAAAGCGATATAATGATCGTAGTCGGCGGGCGGCACAGCTCCAATACCGTTAAGCTCTTTCGGATATGCAGCGGGCTTTGCGGGACTTGCTTTCACGCAGAAAGCCCTGGAGAACTCAGTATGCTGAAAATGCCGAAAGGCTTTTCTAATAAAAGTGATATCCGAATAGGTATCACCGCCGGAGCGTCCACCCCGGCATCTATTATCAAGGAGGTCAAAAACCAGATGAGCGAAATTATCAAAAATATGGACGAGGACTTTAACTTTGAGGAGGCGCTCAACGCTTCTTTCAAAAGATTATATACCGGTAACAGGGTGAAAGGATACATAACTGCTGTAAACAACACAGAAGCTATAGTTGACGTTGGTACAAAGCACACAGGCTATGTGTCTCTGTCCGAGCTGACAGATGATCCTTCTCTGAAGCCCGAGGATGTAGTTAAAGTCGGCGACGAGGTCGATCTTATCGTTATCAAGATCAATGACGCAGAGGGCATCGTTCAGCTCTCCAAGAAGAAGGTCGACGCACTCAAGGGTCTTGACGAGCTTGCCAAGGCTAAGGAAGAGGGCACTATCCTCGAGGGTACTGTTACAGGCGTTGTTAAGGGCGGCGTTATCGTTCTTGCAAACGGCGTAAGAGTATTTATCCCCGCTTCTCAGGCAACTATGAGAAGAGACGAGAAGCTTGAGGAGCTCCTCAAGCAGACCGTTAAGTTCAAGGTTATCGAAGTAAACGAGCAGAGAGGCAAGGCTGTAGGCTCCATCAAAGCTGTTCGCAGCGCAGAAAGAGATGCAGCAAAGGCAAAGTTCTGGGATACCGTTCAGGTGGGCGACGTATTCAAGGGCGAGGTCAAGTCTCTTACCTCCTACGGCGCATTCGTAGATCTCGGCGGCATCGACGGAATGGTTCACATTTCCGAGCTCAGCTGGGACAGAATAAAGCACCCCTCCGAGGTAGTTTCCGTAGGCGATACACTTGAGGTATATGTAAAGGATCTGGACAAGGAAGCAGGCAGGATCTCTCTCGGCTACAAGAAGGACGAGGACAATCCCTGGGTCAAGTTCGAAAGCGAGTATAAGGAAGGCGACACAGTTAACTGCAAGATCGTATCCATCACCGCATTCGGCGCATTTGCACAGATCATTCCCGGCATCGACGGACTTATCCACATCTCCCAGATCGCAGACAAGAGAGTAACAAACGTAAAGGACGTTCTCTCCGTAGGCGACGAGGTAACAGCCAAGATCACCGAGATCGACTCCGAGAAGAAGCGCATCAGCCTCTCCATCAGAGCAGTTCTCGAGGAAAACGGCGAAGCTGCCGAGTCCGAGGAAGAATAATCGTAAAATATTAAAACGGCAGAGCCTTCGGGCTTTGCCGTTTTTTACTTTTTATCGGGATTTTTTACATTAACTTATACGTTTAACTATTTAAAATGCACAAAGTGAAATAAAAAATATTGATATAAACGTCATTGACAGTAAAAGAAAAAAATGATAAAATTATATTGCAATTATTTATAATCAAATGCGCATAAAGCGCATAATGCGAAACGTTTCCGTCTTTGCAGCAGGCGGAGATTTCCGCAAATTTTAGGAGGTCAATATGAAGAATTTCAAGAAAACGATCGCAGGCATTTCCGCCCTGACATTCACACTTGGACTTACCGCCTGCGGAGGCGGCTCCGAGGGAGAGGGCGCATCCACCAGCGATACTACAGCTGTGACCACCACAGCAGCAACAGTTGAGCTGAACACAGCTACATACGCCGAAGAGGACCAGAAAACTCTCGACGACCTGGCAAATGAAAAGCTCCGTGACGTTGAGCTTGAGAACAAGACCATCAAGTGGCTTGCTCACTACGACATCAACCCCTCAACTTCCAAGGGCGACTCCGAGGCAGTAAACATCACCCTCTTCAAGAGCAAGTACGGCGGAAATATTGAATATATCCCCACCACCTGGAATACAAGATATTCCGACCTCTCCACCCACGTTCTGGGCGGCGACGGAGTAGACTTCTTCCCCTGCGATACCGCAGCGCTCCCCAAGGGTGTTATCAACGGAATGTTCCAGCCCGTTGATGATTATATCGATATGGATTCCGAGCTCTGGGCAGACGTTAAGGACGCAATGGAGATCTACAACTTCAACGGCAAGCACTACGAGATCGTAAATGACGTAACCGCCGAGGCAGTAGTTATCTACAATAAGCAGACCATCGAAGAAAACGGCTTTGACGATCCCTGGGAGCTTTACAAGGCAGGCGAGTGGAACTGGGATACCTTCACATCAATGCTTGAGCAGTTCTGCGACCCCGATGCCGACCAGTGGGGACTTGACGGCTACTGGTCAGAAAAGGCTCTGTTCCTTTCCGCAGGCGTACCCTCCGTTACCTCCGAAAACGGTTCTCTTAAAACAAACCTTATGGATCCCACAGTTGAAAAGGCAATGAACTGGATGTATGACCTTTACAACAAAGGTCTCGTAATGGACAGATCTCTCTTTGACTGGAACGAGCAGCCTGCATTCATGGGTGAAGGCAGAGAGCTCTTCTACATCGTAGGCGCATGGCACGTACAGTCCAACCCCGACACCTGGGCAACAGGCATTGCTCCCGAGAACCTGGGACTTGCACCCGTTCCCTCCCCCGCAGGCTCCGATCCTTATCAGGGCGCAACACTTGACGGCTGGGTACTCTGCAAGGGCGCAGGCAACCCCCAGGGCGTAGGACTCTTTGCAGACTGCACACGTCTTGCAAATACAAGTGACGAGGCTATCGCAATTGCCGATGCAAAGGCAATTGCAGACTACCAGTGGTCCGAGGAGCTTATTGCTATCAACAAGGAGATCAACGACCTTGCCCGTCAGTATCCCGTTGTTGACCTTGCAACAGGCGTATCCACCGACGTTGCATCTCTCACCACCGACGGCGGCGACGAGATCGGCCTCAGAGCAGCGCTCCACGGCGTAGAGTGGGCATCCAACAGAGAGGAAATTTCCGCAGTTGTTGATATGCTCGTTCAGGAAGCAGACGCTTCACTCAAGTCCGTTCAGTAAAATAATACAAATTTTCGGGTATCATACGCGGGTATGATACCCGTTTTTTCTTGACAATACAGCGCATATGTGGCATAATAAATATAGAGTATTTTGCAGAAAGGACGAGATATTATGAAAATATCATCGGATATAGCATACATAGGCGTAAATGACCATATTGACCCTCTTTTTGAAGGACAGTACAGCGTTCCCAAGGGAATGTCCTACAATTCCTATGTGATAAAAGATGAAAAAACTGCGGTAATGGACACGGTAGACGGGGGCTTTACAGCAGAGTGGCTTGAAAATCTTGAAGCAGCCCTTGACGGACGCAAGCCCGATTACCTTGTAGTCCACCATATGGAGCCGGATCATTCCGCCAATATCGCCGTTTTTGCGGAGCGATATCCCCAGGCTGTGATAGTGTCCTCTCAGAAGGCATTCGCCATGATGAAGAACTTTTTCGGCACCGACTATGCCGACAGAAGAATCATAGTGGGCGAGAATGACACCCTTTCCCTGGGACAGCACACCCTCACCTTCATAACCGCCCCCATGGTCCATTGGCCCGAGGTAATAATGAGCTATGACAGCACAGCTAAAGTCCTTTTCTCCGCCGACGCATTCGGCAAATTCGGCGCACTTGACAGCGAAGAGGAATGGGATAGCGAAGCAAGACGCTATTATTACGGCATTGTGGGCAAGTTCGGAATGCCCGTATCGGGAGTGCTGAAAAAAGCGGCAAAGCTTGATATCAGCACAATATGCCCCCTCCACGGCCCTGTGCTTTCGGAAAACCTCCCCCATTACCTTGAGCTTTACACAAAATGGGCAGCATACGAGCCCGAGACCGACGGCGTATTCATCGCATATACATCTGTTTACGGAAACACAAAAAAAGCGGCGCTTTGCCTTGAAGAAAAGCTTTCCGCAAAGGGCTGCCCCGTAATATCAATGGACCTTGCCCGCTGCGACAGAGCAGAAGCCCTGGCAATGGCATTCAAGTATAAGAAGCTGGTCTGCGCCTCCACCACCTACAACGGCGGCGTGTTCCCCTTTATGAGAGACTTTATAACCGACCTTGCCGACCACGGCTATAAGAGCAGGCAGGTCTATCTCATAGAAAACGGCTCCTGGGCTCCCACAGCGGCAAACGCAATGAAAAAGCTTTTCGAAGGCTGCAAGGACGTTATCATTTCCGAGAATATCGTTAAAATAAATTCTGCCGTAAATGCAGAAACCATAGCTCAGACCGAGGCTCTGGCAGAGGAAATAGCTGCACAGTAATATTTGAAGGGCAGCGCCGTATGAATTTGTACGGCATTGCCCTTTTTTCACGTACCAAAAAAATCCCCCGAAACACATTTCGGGGGACATTTCATTTATAATATCAAACCATATGAATTTTCTTTTCGGGATCGGAGTTCTTGCCGTCAATGCCGTATTTCTTGTTGCGGCGCTTCTCAAAGAATTTAGGCGCAACCTTGGGGAACATAGCATAGGTGAGAACGTCTTCCTCCTGCTCGAGCCACTCGGAGCACTCCTCTCTCAGCTTGTCCAGCTCGGGAGCCAGCAGATCGGCAGGGCGGCACTCGATAGCCTCCTCGCCCTTGAGAATGGACTTTCTGAACTCGGGGTCGATGGGTGTGGGGGTCTTTCCGTACTTGCCCGCTACCACGTCCTTGAACTCCTTAGTTACCATCTTATACCGCTCGCCGTTGATAACGTTGAAAACCGCCTGAGTGCCCACGATCTGGGAAGAGGGGGTAACGAGAGGGATATTTCCGGCGTCCGCACGTACTCTGGGTACCTCCTTGAGTACCTCCTCCAGCTGGTCCTCCTTGCCTGCCTGCTTGAGCTGGGAAAGAAGGTTGGAGAGCATTCCGCCGGGAACCTGGTAAATAAGGGCGTTTGCGTCCGCAGCAAGCATCTTGGGGTCGAGAAGACCGCTGTCGATGTACTTTTTACGCAGCTTCATAAAATAATCGCGGATAGCGGTGAGCTTCACAAGGTCGAGACCTGTGTCATACTCTGTGCCCTGGAGAGCCGCTACCATAGACTCTGTAGGGGTGTGAGATGTGCCGTGAGCAAGGGGCGACATAGCCGTATCAACTGCGTCACAGCCGTTTTCGATAGCCTTTAAGAGGCACATGGAAGCCAGACCCGAGGTGTAGTGGGTGTGGAGCTGAACGGGAATGCCGATGTTCTCCTTGAGCGCCTTTGTAAGGGAAGCCGCTCTGAAAGGAGTGATAAGAGCCGCCATATCCTTGATACAGATGGAATCGGCACCCTCCTCCTCGCACTGCTTTGCGTAGTTAACGTAATACTCGTCGGTGAACACATCGCCCAGGGTAAAGGACATAGCCACCTGTGCGTGTGCGCCCTCCTTCTTAGCCGCGCGGATAGATGTGCGGAGGTTTCTGATATCGTTTAAGGCGTCGAAAATACGGATAATATCCATGCCGTTAGCCACGGTCTTCTGAACGAAGTATTCCAGAACATCATCGGCATAATGGCGGTATCCAAGCATATTCTGACCTCTGAAAAGCATCTGGAGCTTGGTGTTGGGCATAGCCTTTCTGATGACCCTCAGTCTCTCCCAGGGGTCCTCGTCCAGAAAGCGGATACAGGAGTCAAAGGTGGCGCCGCCCCATACCTCGGCGGAGTAATAGCCTATCTTGTCCATCTCCTGCATAATGGGGAGCATTTCATCTATGCTCATTCTCGTTGCGATAAGGGACTGATGAGCGTCTCGGAGGACGGTCTCGGTGATCTTTACCTTAGCCATACTAAAACCGTTCCTTTCCCTTTACGCAATGGTTGCGATAACATCGTCGGAATTAACGGTATCGCCCTTCTTAACGGTGATAGAGGTGATCTTGCCCGTAGCGTTTGCCACGATATCGTTCTCCATCTTCATAGCCTCGAGGACTACGATAACCTGACCTGTTGTAACGCTGTCGCCAACGCTTACCTTTACATCCAGGATATTTCCGGGCATAGGTGCCTTAACGGGAGTGCCGTTTCCTGCTGCGGGTGCGGGAGCAGCGGCAGGTGCGGCAGGTGCAGGGGCAGCAGCAGGCGCGGAAACGGGTGCTGCTGCGGGTGCGGAGCCTCCCACTTCTTCAACAGCTACATCGTATGCTTTTCCATTAACAGTAATATTAAATCTCTTCATTTTTATCAGACCTTTCGGTTAATTTATTTTTATCAGAGGGGAAGAACGCTGTGCTTCTTGGGCAGGCGCTTGTTAAGGCGCTTTCCTGCGGTAATGTCCAGCACGCCCATTACTGCGCTTCTTACGCTCTCGGGAGCGATAACATCATCAACTGCGCCCTTTTCTGCTGCGGCAAATGCGGAAGCCTCATTCTCGGCGTACTCGGCTGCGACCTTATTGCGCTCTGCGGCAAGGTCGGAAGCGCCCTTGAGCTTATCATGATACAGAAATTCTGCGGCTGTAACGGGGTCAACGGGAGCAATGACTGCCCCGGGAAGAGCAAACACCTGATCTGCTGCGGCGTTTCTGCCTGCGAAGGCGATAAATGCCGCACCGTATGCCTTTCCGCTAACCACTGCGATCTTTGCGCAGGTGGCGTCTGCATATGCGCCCGAAAGCCTTGCGGCAGCCCTTACGGACTCTGCTCCGCTCATATCGAAGCCCTTGGTGTCAACAACGGTAACAACGGGAATGGAGAATGCGTCACAGAGACGTACAAAGCCTGCGAGCTTAGCGCAGTCGTCTGCGGTGAGCTTGTCCGATGCCTTACCTACAGCAGCAATGCCTGCGGAGGTTCCTCCGATGGTGCAGAGGGCTGTCATGGAAGCCTTTCCGAAGCCTGCACGAAGCTCAAGAACGCTGCCCTCGTCGGCAATGCTCATAACGCTGTCCGAAGCGGTCTCAAAGGAAACGGCTGCGGGTGCGTCAAACTCAAATTCGGGGAGAGGAGAGAGGTTATTCTGAGGCATAAGAGAGAGATATTTCCGAACGCTCTCCATAGCTGCGGCATCATTTTCCGCAACAGCCGATACAACTCCGCTCTCTGCGGCAGCCTTTGCGGAAGAGTCTCCGCCCACAGCGGCGTAAAGCTCTGCGCCCTCGGTCATTACCACATAATCGGCAGCTGCGGCAACAACTGCCATACTGCCTGCGCAGACTCCTGCTATGACCGAAACTGTGGGAACTACACCCGAGAGATTTCCTGCCTCAAGGAGCATATCGCTGTATGCGTTAAGTGCGTCTGCGCCGTCCTCGATGAAGGCACCGCAGGAATCGTAGATACCCACAACGGGAACTCCGTTCTTAGCGGCAAGGTCGAACATTCTGCACACCTTTTCCGAGTGTGCCCTGCTTACAGCGCCCTTAGCCGATGTGCTGTCCTGAGAAAAGGCATAGGCGGGGCAGCCGTTGATATATCCGTAAGCGGTCACAACGCCCGAGGGGTCTCCTCCTGCGCTCCGACCGGTCGCTGTTTCTGTAAATACGCCGTCGTCAAAAAGAGCCGAGAGTCTTTCTCTTGCGGGGCATGGAGCTTTCGCTGCCGTGTATTCCGCCAGCTTCGACTTCTGACTTTCAGTCATCATATTAGTTCCTCCGTTTCCGGGCGCAATACGATTGCGCCGACAACCAAAAATTTATCCGAGTATAATTATACAACATTTCCTCAGAAGTTACAAGAAAAAATCGGGATTTTTTTTGCCTTTTGTAATTTTTTACAATTTGGCAAAATATTCGCTCAGTCAAGATGATATTGCTCCGCACATTCCGCAAGTATTATTTCCGGGTCATTTCCCTCTATATCAAGCATTTCCGCTTTTATCAGCACCGCCCTGCCTATACCGAAATAGTTTTCAGCCATATCCTTTATATAATCAAAGCTGTACCTGCCGTCATAGGGTCCACCCGCTGTTGTGACATAATACAGGGTGTCCGCTCTGCACAGCCCCTCAGGTCTGCCGTCGCTGCCGTATCGGGATACTATACCTGTGACGTATATATTCTCGATATATATTTTCAGCTCGGACGGAAAGGACAGATCCCAGAAGGGGGCGGCGATAACAATGGTATCGGCGGCGGCAAACTGCTTTGCATAGTCAAACACAGGGTCTGAGTATTCACCCCGTCCTATAAGCTCGTTTCGGCGCTCCAGCCTTTCCCTGTGAAGAGGAAGGAGCCCATCCTTTCCGGGGCATATCTCCGTATATTCTCCAAGCTTCATAAGCAGCTTGTCGGCAAGCATTTTCGTTCTTGAGCCGTTTCTGGGACAGCAGTTTACAAATAATGTCATTTAGACCACCCTTTTTTGTTAATGTCATTATTATAGCACATTTGCTCCGAAATGTCAACGAATATGCTTCGGGTCATACTGTTTTATTATCTATTCTGCCATAATTTATGTTGACTTAATTAGAAAAGTATGATAAAATATAAAAGAAAAAAATTCCTTTCGTCATAGAGAAAAGAGGTAATGTGATTATGAGCGTGACCGCATTCAAATGCCCCTGCTGCGGAGCGGAGCTGACCTTCTCCTCGGAAGCGCAGAAAATGTCCTGCGAATACTGCGGGACCGAGCTTGATGTGGAGGCTGTAAGCGAGCTTTCACGAAACGAACAGTCCTCAGACGATATGAACTGGAGCACGGTGTCGGAGACTACCGTGGGTCTTGAGGGCGATATATGCACCTACACCTGCGGCTCCTGCGGCGCTGAGATAACAGGCGACAGGAGCCTTGGCGCCACCACCTGCCCCTACTGCGACAGTCCATTTGTGGTGAACGACAAGTTTGACGGTATGCTGAAGCCCGATTATGTTATCCCCTTTAAGGTGGATAAGGATAAGGCTGTCGCTCAGTTTAAGGAGTTCTGCAAAAAGCGCCCATTGCTCCCCGGAAACTTTATGTCCTCCCACCGAATCGAGAGCGTTCAGGGTATGTATGTTCCCTACTGGCTCTTTGACTGCGGCGCAAAGGCACATTTCCGTTTCAGGGCTCACAGGGTGGCTCACTGGACCGAGGGGGACTATGACGTTACAAGGACAGACCACTATATGCTGGTAAGAGACGGCTCAATGGAATTTGACCATGTTCCCGTTGACGGCACTACAAAGCTGCAGAAGGAGATAACCGAGGCTATAGAGCCCTTTGACCCTTCGGGTGCCGCTGCCTTTAACCCTGCTTATCTTTCGGGATACCTTGCGGACAAATACGATGTTTCCGCCGAGGACAGCCGCCCGAGAGCCGATGAGCGCATAAAGGAAAGCGTTGAGTTTGCTTTCAGGGAGACCGCCGATACATATATGGGCGTTATGGTGGAAAACTCAAACATATCCCTTGAAAACGGTCAGATACATTACGCGCTTTTGCCTATGTGGCTTATGACCGCAAAGTATGACGGAAAGCTTTACACCTTTGCTATGAACGGTCAGACGGGAAGATTTGTGGGCGAGCTCCCTATCTCATGGGCGAGATTCTGGGGAATGTTTGCGGCGATATCCGCAGCCTCGGGCGTTCTGCTGGCGATAATACTAAAGCTTCTCGGCGTATAAAGGAGGGTACACTTATGTTTAAAAAAGCTGTTGCGGCATTTCTGGTCGCATTCTGCACATCTGCGGCGGTGTCACTTGTCCTTCACGCTGTTGACAAAGCCGGCAGAAGGGAGGAGTGAGCCTATGAAGAAGTTTTTGGGGGCTTTCTGCGCTCTTGCCTGCTCTGCGGCAATGCTCGCGGGGGGCATGACCGTTTCTGCGGAAAGCGAATACAAGGTCTATGATTACGGCGATCTCCTGTCGGAGAGCGAGGAGACCGCTCTTGAGGAGAAGCTTTTTAGCATTGCCAGTATGTACGATCATGACATTATCATTTATACTACCGACAGCATGGACGGTATGGACGCCGAGGAATATACCGAGTATCTTAAAGACAGCCTTAACGCGGGCATTGACGGCAGCGGTATTATATATATGGTTTCTATGGAATACCGCGATTATGACATTTACTCCTTCGGCAGAATGTACAATGAGATTATGATACAGTCCATCACCGATGATATGGCGGAGGAGCTGCAGCCATATCTGTCGGACGGAAGATATTACGACGCTTTTGACAAGTATGCCGACAAGGTCCTTTTTGAAATTCAATATGTGGAGGAGAACGGTCCCAATGAAGAGCCTTCTTTTGCCATTCCCATCGGCATCGGCTGCGGTCTGCTTATCGGTCTCATTACGGTGCTTGTGATGAAGGGCAATATGAAGACTACACGTGCCGAGTCTATGGCGAATAATTATATCCGTCAGGGCAGCTTTAAGCTTACAAATTCCCGTGACATTTTCCTCTATTCTCAGGTAACAAGGACTAAGCGCTCATCCGACAGCAGCAGCGGCGGCGGCGGTCATTCAAGCGGCAAATTCTGATTTTTTCGGGAAGTTATCGGATATGGAAAATATGAACTGTCCCTGCAAAAGAACAAAATGTGAAAGGCACGGAAACTGCGCTCTGTGCAGAGAGCATCACCTGACGCTTTCGGGAAGGAAAGCTCTGACCCGATGCGAAAAGCTCAGGATAAAAGAGCAGAAAAAGACTGAGAAGTCAAGGGAAAGAGGCAGGCTATGAAAAACATCTGGACGGGAAAACGGGAAAGGAAAATTTCCGCCGCTCCCCTGCTCATATTCGGTGCGGGGGCGGTCTTTACGCTGATAGCTTTGTCAAATTCCCGGAGCGCCAATGAAGAACTGAGGCAGAGCAGCATAAAGGAAAGCATTTCCAAGGCTGCGGCACTTTGCTATGCGGCGGAGGGGGCTTATCCCGAGAGCCTTGATTACCTTGAGGAGAATTACGGGATCAGGGCAGAATATGACAATTTTACGGTTCATTACAGCTATGCGGGGGGAAATATCCCCCCCGACATAATCGTTACCCCAAAAACGAAAGGATAAATTCAGTATGGACAGGGTTTCGGTCATCATTGCGGCAGGCGGCAGGTCTCAGCGTATGGAGGGCGTTAACAAGCAGCTCGCTCTTCTTCGGGGAGTCCCCGTTATTGCCCGTTCGATGATGGTTTTTCAGGGGCTTGAGGAAGTAGACGAGATAATCGTTTCCGCCCGCCCCGAGGATATAGATACGATCGAAAATATCGCTATGATATATGGCATTACCAAGTTTGCAGGCTGCGCAGAGGGCGGCGAGACCCGTCAGCAGTCGGTGGTAAGCGCTTTGAAGAAGGTGTCAAGGGAGACCTCTCTCATTGCCGTTCACGACGGGGCAAGACCTCTTGTTAATGCAGAGTTTATCAGGCAGTGCATAAGGGACGCTTCTATTTTCGGCGGTGCGGCGCTTGCTGTTCCCGTAAAGGACACCATTAAGCAGGCGGATGGGGGATTTGTCACCGACACCCCCGACAGGAGCAGGCTTTTTATCACTCAGACCCCTCAGATATTCAAGAAAAAGCTTTATTTTGACGGGGTGAATTTTGCGGGAGACCACGGGCTTGATTTTACCGATGACTGCCAGCTGGCGGAGGCGGTGGGGGGCAAGATACATCTCACGGCTTCCGATTACAGGAACATTAAAATAACCACTCCCGAGGACATGGCTATTGCAGACGCCATTCTCGGGGCTTTGGAAAGGAAGGATAGCGGGGCATGATACGGATAGGTCACGGCTATGATGTTCACAAGATGGTCCCCGGGAGAAAGCTCATTCTCGGAGGGGTGGAGATACCCTATTCCTTCGGGCTTCTGGGTCATTCGGACGCGGACGTTCTCACCCACGCGGTAATGGACGCACTGCTGGGTGCCTGTGCGCTGGGGGATATCGGAAAATATTTCCCCGACAATGACCCCGAATGGGAAAATGCTTACAGCATTGAACTATTAAAGCAGGTTACGGCGCTGCTTCGGGATAAGGGCTTTGCGCCGTACAACATTGACTGCACGGTGGTTTGTCAGAACCCCAAGCTTGCGCCTCATATGGATATTATCAGAGAGACCCTGGCGGGGGCTATGGGGATAGACGTTTCATTTGTGAGCGTCAAGGCGACCACGGAGGAAAAATTAGGCTTTACAGGCTCGGGACAGGGCGTTTCCGCTCATGCGGTATGCACGGTCAGAGAGCTTTCGGAGTAAATTTATTTTCAGGAGGAAAAGTTTTATGAACAAAAAATCGGTTTACAAAATATCCTACGGTCTTTTCGTTCTCACCGCATCGGAGGGCGACAAGGACAACGGCTGTATCGTTAACACAGTTATTCAGCTTACAAGCGACCCTATGCAGATAGCTGTTACGGTCAACAAAGGCAATCTCACCCATGATATGATAAAGAACACGGGCAAATTCAACGTTTCCGTTATTGACCAGACCGCTCCCTTTGAGCTGTTCAAGCACTTCGGTTTTCAGAGCGGCAGAGACTCCATGAAGTTCGGCACTCCCGACTCATACAAGTTCGCTCCCAAGTATGCGGACAACGGTCTGCTTTATGTAAGCGCATATGCAAATGCCTTTATGTCGGGAAAGGTCGTAAAGGAAGTCGATCTGGGCACTCACACCATGTTCATTGCGGAGATGACCGACGGCGAGGTGCTTTCGGACAAGCCTTCCATGACCTACGAGTATTATCAGTCGAATGTCAAGCCCCGTCCTGCCGCTCAGAAGAAAACAGGCTGGGTATGCAAGGTCTGCGGCTATGTTTACGAGGGCGAGGAGCTGCCTGCGGATTTCGTTTGTCCTATCTGCAAGCATGGTGCTGTGGATTTTGAAAAGATAAAATAAAATTATTCGTTCAGGAAACGGTTATCCCCTTCTGCATATGCCTGCGGGCTGTGCGGAAGGGGATTTTTGCGGGGGACGCCCCGCGGCGAGGTCGCGCTGTCAGTTTGTGCGGAACTTCTGCTTTGTCTCCGCGCCGATAGATTTTGCAGCAGAACGATATTTCTAATACTAATAACCAATTGTTCTATGGATAAAGACGGTGGATAGAATACGACAAATCAAGGAAAACGACCGCAGGCGGGCTGTCGCCCGGCAAGGGAGTTTGACGCAGAGTTGGCGTATTATAGCCGCCGTATTTTGTCCATAGGTTAATTGGTTATTAGTATAAATATTTGTATCGTTACCGAGCCGCCTGTCTGCTGTCCAAACAAACTATAGAACGAGCGGTGGCAGGCTCAGTCTGCTGCTTGACAAATCAGCTTTAAATATGGTATAATTAAACAAAATGGGATAATGTCGGCAGAAGGGCGGTGATGGTTTGAAGAGGAATATTATTGCGGCTTTATGTGCGGCGGTATTGCTGTGCTCCTGCGGGAACGGGAATGAAAGCGCTGAGCAGACTTCGGCGGTATCTTCCGAGACTTTTTCAGCCGTTTCGGGTAGCTCTTCAATGCCCGAAACTGCCGATACTATGGTGAGTTCGTCTGCCGAAAGCGATACATCTGCCGTGAGCTCGGAGCTGTCTCAGACGGTTTCGGACGTTTCCGAAATATCCGAAGCATCGGAAAGCTCCTCCGAAATTTCCGAGACCGAAAGTGAAACGGAAACATCGCCTATTGTCACCGAGACAGAGCCGCCCGTTTCGGAGATCATCACCGAGACGGAATATTCGGAGCTTTTAAGCTCGGAGACTTCCGAGAACCTTCCTCCCGAGACAGAGCCGTCCATGACTACTCTGTCAGCCGTTGTAGGCGAAAAGCCTGCAAAGGTGGTGGTTCCCAAAATAAAAACGGGCAGCTTTACGGGTGAGAAAATGCTCCAGAACGACCTTGCCGCTGCCGATATCACATCTGCCTGCGACGGAGTGGTCATGGTCTCCTACAAGGGTGAGTGCCAAAAGGTAAAGGTGCGCATCACCAAGGGCAAGGCGGTATATGACTATGACCTTGACCCCAAGGGCACTGTTTTTCCCCTGCAGTCGGGCAGCGGTACGTACAATATAAAGGTGCTTGAAAATGTTTCGGGAAAGACCTATGCCATTGCTATGGATATGGACTTCGAGGCTTCAATAAAAAATGAGCTGGCGCCCTTTTTGCTGCCATCTCAGTACATAAATTACAGTCAGTCGGACAACTGCGTTTACAAGGCGGCGGAGCTTTGTGCGGGCAAAACGGGTACTATTGAAAAAGCCGGGGCGATGTTTGATTATGTGACGAGCCACATCACCTATGACAAGGAGCTGGCGGCAAATGTCAAAAGCGGATATATCCCCGACCCCGATGCCACTCTCGAGAGCGGCAAGGGCATCTGCTTCGACTATGCTTCACTTTTTGCTTCAATGTGCCGCTCTCAGGGCATTCCCGCAAAGCTTGTGATGGGCTATGTCCGCGGGGACGTTTACCATGCCTGGAACGAGATATACACCGAGGAGACGGGCTGGATAACCGTTGACCTGTTCCTTGACAAGGGGGGCTGGGAGCTGCTTGACCCCACCTTCTACGCAAGCGCTTCAGACAAAGCGCAGGTGTCACAGTATATAGGCGAGGGCAGCGATTATTCGGCTGTATATTATTATTAACAAGAGGTGAGCCTTATGTGGCTTTTGTTTGCGCTGCTGTCGGCGGTGTTTGCCGCCCTCACATCGGTGCTTGCCAAGATAGGCATTGAAAATGTGGAGTCAAATCTTGCTACTGCCATAAGGACTGTGGTGGTGCTCATCATGGCGTGGGGAATGGTATTTCTCACAAAGGGACAGGGCGGTATTTCAGATATTTCCCGCAAAAGCTGGATATTCCTTATCCTTTCGGGGCTTGCTACGGGAGCTTCATGGTTATGCTATTACAAGGCTATCCAGATCGGCGAGGTATCAAAGGTGGTGCCTGTGGACAAGCTGAGCGTGGTAATTACCCTGATACTTGCGGCGGTGTTTTTACACGAGAGGTTTACTCCGAAAACTTTGCTGGGGGCGGTGCTTATCACCGCGGGCACCCTTATTCTTATTTCAAAATAAAGGACGGTCATCTTTATGAGAGAGAGCATTCTTACCATTCCCATAAGCGAGATACTTGAGCCTAAGGAGGGCTGCCCCATATGCCGCATGAGGAATATGCTGGAGAGCAGGACGGTGGAGTATATTATGGGTGCGGCGATGATGGAGCCCGATGTGCGCATTGAGACAAACCGCGCAGGCTTCTGCTCGGTGCATTTTTCTCAGATGCTGAAGCAGAAAAACCGCCTGTCCCTGGCGCTTATGCTGCAGACCCATTTAGATGAAACGAGGGGGCAGCTTTTTTCACGAAAAAAGCTGTTTGAGCCGAAAAACGCCCGTAAGAAAAGGCTTTCGGAGATAAATGAGAGCTGCTTTGTATGCGAAAAGATAGACTGGGGCATGGAGAGGCTCATGAGGACCTTTTTTGAGATGTTCGGAGACCCGGGAACAAGACAGCTCCTTTCGGAACAGGAATTTATCTGTCTGCCCCACTTTGACCTTCTGCAGTCTGTTGCTCCGAATTACCTGAAAAAGCAGGAGCTTGACAGCTTTAACGAGCTTTGCGGACAGCTTACCGAAAACTATATGAACGCCCTTTACGAGGACGTTTCCAAATTCTGTTCCATGTACGATTACCGCAGCTCCGGCAAGGACGCAGACTGGGGCAATTCCCGGGACAGCATTGAACGGGCGGTGGGTTTCCTGACTTCAAGACAGCCTTGAGATACTATTTTATTACAGATGCAGCCGGCTTTATGAGTCGGCTGTTTTTTTATAGTTCTCCGGTAGTCGGATACGGAAAAAATCTAACCCTTTTACCAAATATAATACCGAAAAACGGTTGACTTTTTGTGCGAAATGTGGTATAATTACAATATAAAAATTTGTATATTTATTCAATGGGAGGAATGTGTATGCCCGAGGGAAAAAATATAATCGCTCAGATGACACGGGATATCACCGCTTTATGCGACCCCTGTATGATATACCTGGTGTCCGAGAAGAAAAATTCCAAAGGTGAGCTTACAGGCTTCAAGCTGTGCGTTGTGGTCCCCGACAGCGTGAGCGCGGGTCCTCTGGAGACAAGGCTGCTCCTGAAGACCGACTGCCCCGTGCCCTGCGATTTTATCGTGTACAACCTTACAGACTGGAACGAGCACGCCGAGGACGACTGCTCGTTTGCATACAGAGTCGAGAACGGCGGTGAACTGCTCTATGTCAAGAGGACCTAAAAAGGGCGACAGCAAGCGGTATTACGACTGGATCTACCACGCGTCCCTTGATATGATGGCGGCTGAGGCTCTGGCTCCCGAGCCTAAGCTTTATTACACCGCCGCATTCCACTGTCAGCAGTGCATCGAGAAGGCGCTGAAGGGGTATCTCCTCTTTAAAAGCAGAAAGCTCCTTGACGGTCACAACCTTACATGGCTGTGCAAGCAGGCTGCTATGATGGACAGCAGCTTCGTTCAGTGGCTGGACGAAAGCGCAGTTCTGAACAGATACTACATTGAAACAAGGTATCCTGCCGATATTCCCCTTGAAATTGACGAGGAAACTATGAAGTCCCTGCTCAGAATGAGCGGCGAGATGATGGACTTTATATGCGGTCTTACCAAGTTCGATTTCGGCAGCTACCACAAAAAAAGCAAAAGATAAAGGAAGAATTTTTTTGATAATCGATTTTCACACCCACGCATTTCCCGACGCTCTGGCACAGCGCGCTATGGCAGGGCTTGTAGGCGCTGTTCACGAGGCTGATATGGGATTTCCCGAGATAATGTATTCCGACGGCACCGCAAAGGGGCTTACAGACAGTATGGACAGGGCGGGAGTGGATATTTCCGTTCTGCTCCCCGTTGCCACAAAGCCCTCCCAGCCAAAGAGCATCAACGAATGGGCAGGGGAATTTGCCAAAAAAGACCCGAGGATCATCCCCTTCGGCGCCTTCTTTCCCGACGATACCTTCGAGGAGCAGCTTGAGGCTCTGGCGCAGAGCGGTCACAAGGGCATAAAGCTTCACGGGGATTTCCAGGGCTTTTATGCGGACGAGGAGCGTATGATAAAGATCTACCGCCGCTGCGGCGAATACGGGCTTATCTGCGTTATGCACGCGGGTCTTGACTGCATTTCGCCGAGAGATATCCACGTTACCCCCGAGAGAATGGCGAGGGTCCTGGACAAAGTGAGCGGAGTGAGATTCGTTCTTGCTCATATGGGCGGGAACTGCCTTGAGGACAGGGCTGCAGAGCTTCTTGCGGGCGCTGAGGGACTTTGGGTGGACACCGCTTATGCGGCAGGCAGGCTTTCACCCGATAAAATGGCGGAGCTCATTTCGGCATTCGGCGCGGACAGGGTCCTCTTTGCTTCGGACAGCCCCTGGAACGACCCTGCCGATGATATACGGCTCATTCGGGAGACACCCATTTCCGAGGAGGAAAGGCAGGGCATTTTACACAAAAATGCAGAAATGCTTTTGGGTCTTTCGCAATAATGTTGTCAAAGGTTACAAAACAGACGCTTTATGAATGAACTGCCCAAAAAACTTGACAAAAATTCCCGAGAATTTGTTGCGTGTTAATGAAAATCAGGTTAAAATTTCGTGCTGTTTATCGTTTTTGTACAACGGTCAGGATAGAGATTTGATACATTTGGTTAATACTCCCTAATATTTGGTTACAATTTGGTTAAATTAACATCTTGCTAATTTTTCGTCAAAATGCTATAATATGATAAGTATTTGAAATGCTTACGGAAAATGTAATGCATTTCCGGTATAACGTAATTTTTTATTCGGAGGTGTCAAAGCTTAATGAAGACTTTTATCTATACGGCTACCGACGTTCAGGGCAAAGTCGTCAAGAATCAGAAAATGAATGCCGAAGATGTCAATGATTTTCTCGAGAAGATACATGACAAAGGCCTTTTCTGTTCAAGCTACAAGGAAGCCAAGGGCGGAAGCGGCAAAAATCTTCATAAGTTCACAACCAAAGAGCTGGCTTACGACTGCCGACAGCTGTCAGCTATGCTCACGTCGGGTCTTACTCTCGTAAAGAGCCTCGACATTATGCAGAGAGAACAGGTCAAGGAAGCTCCCAAACAGATCTACCGTGAGATCTACGAGGAAGTTCAGAAGGGTACCTCTTTCTCCGACGCTGTCAAGATGCAGGGTGACGCTTTCCCCAACTTCTTCATCTCAATGGTCCAGGCGGGCGAGTCTTCCGGTAGCCTCGACGTTGTTATGAAAAAGATGGAGGATCAGTACACCAGTGACGCAAAGCTCAACAACAAGATCAAGAGCTCCATGATGTACCCTATCATACTCGGAGTCCTTTGCGTTGCAATCGTTATCATCATGTTCACATTCATCATGCCTACCTTCAAGGACCTCCTTACCGAGGAGGATATGAAGGGTCTGACCGGTGCGCTGTTTGCGTTCTCAGATGGCTTCAAGAAGTACTGGTGGGTGATCGCGCTCGTCATTGCCGCTCTCGTTTTCGTCATCAAGTACGCTATGAAGATCCCCGATGTACGATACAAATGGGACCAGCTCATTATTAAAATGAAACCTGTGGGTCCTCTGGTAGTTAAGGTTTATACCGCTCGTTTCGGTTCTACCCTTGCTTCCCTCTACTCCTCCGGTATCCCCATGGTAGAGTGTCTGGCAAAATCCTCCAACATTCTGAATAACCTGTACATATCCAAAAAGTTCGAAACTGTTATCGATGAGGTAAAACAGGGCGAGACCCTTTCGGTGGCTATTCAGAGAACAGGCATTTTTGAGTCCATGTTCACATCTATCATCTATGTCGGCGAAGAGTCGGGTGCTCTTGACTCCATCCTTACCAAATCCGCAGCCTTCTACAAGGAAGAGGCGGACGAAGCTATTACTCGTCTCGTTGGTCTCATCGAGCCTGTAATGATCATCTTTATGGGTACTTGTATCGGTCTCGTTATCGCAGGTATCCTCCCCGCTATCTACAACTCCATGGGCAACATTACCTAATCAAAGTATTCTTTCGGGGTCGTCCCGTAAATAAAAAAATTCTAAAGAAATCAGTGAGGTGACGAGAATGCTTTCATTTGATATTACTGACAGACACATCCGCATTGTTCGTGGTTCAGAGGCAAGAGGAAAGATAAGACTTTCCGCTGCTTCCACCATCGACCTTCAGGAGGGTCTGATCGTAAACGGTCATATAAAAGATATTCCCAGATTGGCAAACATCATCAACGACGAGCTCAAGGCTCACGGTATGGAGGACAAGGAAGCTGTTGTTACTCTTTCCTCAAACCTTGTTATCTTCAAGGAGCTCCATATCCCCAAGGCTAAGACCAGCTCCCAGATGCTCACTATGGTAACTAACCAGATGCAGCATACTATGGGTATCGCAGAGGAATACTCCATCTCCTACTCCATCGCAGGAGAGGTCGAGGAGGAGGGCGTTCAGGCTCAGAAGATCCTGGCTACCGCCTGCCCCTTTGAAGTGGTTGACTGCTTCAGAAAGGTTTTCCAGATGCTGAACATTTCGCTGAAGTCGGTATGCGTTTCCTGTAACGCTATCTCCAGACTTATCCTCAGCGACAAGAAGATCGCTTCGAGAATGCCTATGCTGGTAGTTCAGGTCGATCCCACATTCGTAAGCATCAACCTTTACGAGAACAATCAGCTCTCCTTCGCAAGATTTGCTTCCATCGATCCCCTGGACTACGATAACTCCGAGGATTACGTTTACGAGGCTGTTAACGAGAACATCTACAGAATGGTTCAGTTCCACAAGTCCAGAAATCCCCAGAACCCCATTCAGAACGTTGTCTTCTACGGCGATACAAGCGAATATATCCGTCTCACCAACGCTCTCGAGGGCATGGAGATCGCTACCAGCCAGCTGAGCGTTAACACCACAAGCATCAGCGGCTACGAGAACATCGAGGCTCTTACATACGCAAACGCTATCGGTGCCATGTTCAGAAGCAACAAGGACGTTGACCGTATCAACCTCCTTGAGACAGACTCCTCCGCAGGACGAAGCGATGCAGGTTCCGGCTTCCTCCTCTCCTGGGGCGGCGCTGTGGTACTTGCCGCTGCAGTTATCCTTGCAGTTAATCTCGGTATCGGAACTGCTATCAACAACAACGACAAGAAGGTCGAAGAGATCGACAAGTACATCAACAGCGAAGAGGTCGTAAAGACCCTGGCTGAGGTGGACCTCACCCAGAACAAGATCGACAAGGTCGCTCTTTACAAGAACGATCTCGACATCGCTGTAAATAATTTCGCAACCAAAAATCCCGCTCAGGCAGAGCTTATCGACAGACTCTTTGATACCATAGAGGGTCAGGACTGCATGGTCAAGGAGCTTTCCTTCGGTTCGGGTCAGATCACTCTTACCTGTGTTACTAAGGATAACCTCGCTCCCGATAATGCGGCTCAGGCAATTTACGACCTTGACGAGTTTGACAACATCATTTATACAGGATTTACTTCTTCGCAAGGTTCCGAAGAGCTGGGAGACTTCGCTACCGAGGATGATACAGTATTCCAGTTTGATATCAAGTTTAACCTCAGACCTATTGAGCCTGAGGTAGAGCCTGCGGCTGAAACCGCCGAGGACAATGCAACTGAGGAAGGCGGTGCTGCAGAATGAGTATGAAGCTCTCTTACAGAGATAAGGTCATTATTATTGTTGTTTCGGTGCTGGTAGTTCTTGGAGTCGGAATTTTCTGTTTCGCCAAGCCCAAGTACGAGGACCTTCAGGTCTCCAAGGAAAGACTTGCTGCCAAAGAGGACGAAAAGGCTCAGGTCGAAGCTAAAATGGGTACCCTCGAGGAACTGAAAAAGCAGCTCGAAAATAATATCAAGGCTGTTGTTGAGGATCAGGAGCAGTTCCTCAGCGAAAAGGAATACGGCGACACCTATCAGATAAGCAAGTACCTTATGGAACTTCTCTCTCCCGCAGGAGATTTCAAGATCACAGGTGTTACCTTAGATCCTCTGTCAAGCACTGTTCTCGACGCATATTACTATAATAAGAGCGCAGTTGCTTATCCCATGAAGGTCAACGGCGATATCGCAAACAAGCTCCCTCCCGAGGTAGGATATGTTTACAACAACAATTATCCCGCTCCTCCCGCAGGTGTGGCTGTCGGCGGCACAGTTGCTACTGTAGAATATGAGTGCGAAAACAGTGTGGATCTTCTTAACGCTGTTCAGCTCATTGCCGATAACGACAAGAACATCTATCTCCTCACCTTCTCCGGTTCTTATATCGAGGATCCCAACGCAGATCCCGAGGATCCCAAATTCTCCGGTGAGCTTACCATCCAGATCTACGAGATCTATCCTCTTGATCCCGAGGATGTTGATGATGTTCCCGCAGCACTTTCCGAAACTGCTTCCGAAACTGCTGCCGAGTAATTTTTAATAACACGTCCGACCCGAAAAAACAGCATTTGCTTTTTCGGGTGGGCTTGTTTATAAAATTGCAAATTCTTTTTACAAAATCTTGCGCAAAATATTAAATTTTTAGAAAGGGTGGAAAATTATGAATGCGGCAAAAGCAAACAAGAATCCCGCAAAGGTCAAGGGCGCAGTACTCATAATGATCCTTGCGGTCATGTCGGTACTGATAATTCTTCTTGCCGGCTCCATTGCTGTGGTTTACTCGGCTCATAACCGAACTGAACTGAAGTTCAGAGAAAATCAGGCATATTATACAGCCAGGTCGCTGGTCGAAGAGTTTGTTGACAGCATGATGAATGACACATCGCAAAAGACTACATACAAAGAAGTTTATTACCAAAAAAATGAAGCTACAGGTCTTATAGAGCGAAAAGAAGAGATCCTGGATATGGCAGGAGCTCTTGAGTTCGACTTATATAAGGTGCCTGTTTCCACTGAGACAGACCCTACCAAGCCTAACTACAACAAGTGGTATGCTGAGCAGGTCAACGGTATGAGCGCAGCCGAAAAAGCGGAGTTTGACGCTTCCATGAACTTTACTCAAAGCGCTTGCTCAGACTACACCCTGTATTCCGATTACTACAAGCAGTATTTCAGCAAGAACTGGGACAGCACCTGCAATGTAGGCGAAGATGATACTCTGGTATATGAAATAAACACTTCCTATCTCGGCAGCTACGGCTCCGACGGCACCAATACATATGGAAATGTTTTTAACGGTGATACCACCACTGTACCCCCTATCAAGGTACAGGTCCTTGAAAGAAAGTTTGATATGGGTTCGGGCTCTTCCGTCGGCGAACGTATCAGAAACGGCGACAGAAAAAAAGACCACATTGTTATCAAGGTTTCTGCTGAAGTAAACTCAGGTACAAATGAGATGCCTGTTACCACTTCTCTCATTGTTGGCTCAAAATACAATCCCCCTCCAACGACCAACAATGCCGTTGTTTCCATGGGTTCCATCGAATCTCAGGCTTCTCTCCATGCGATCGGAGGAATGTCCTCACTTTTCCCCAACTGGACCAACCTTTCAAACAACTCCACAACTGCCGGCAACCTCTACTATAAGGGCAGCGTTTATCTGGGCGGCACAGACTCACACATCAACCTCAAGGATAACGAAATAATGTTCGTTAAGGACGTATTAAAATTAGGCAACCCCATCAAGTTCTCATCAAGCATGAAGAGCGCTACTATCTACGCCGGTATAACAGAGCTGGCGTGCAGCGGTCAGTCTTTGGGCAATGAAAACTTAAAGGTAAACCTGATAACCCAGAAGTTCCAGGTAAGACCCGGCGCTCAGCAGATGAAGGTCTACGGCAATATCTTTGCCGATGAGTTCGTTCTGACAAACGGCTCTGACAGTAACGGTGCAGACCTTGCGCAGGCAGGCTGCGAAGATATTATCAACGGCGACGTTTACTGCAATTACCTGGCTATCCCCGATACAAATGTAACTATTCTTTACGATGATGTTGCTGTACCTCCCGTGGCATATTTACAGATCGATAACTACGTAAGAAGCGGTACCTGGGGCAGCTATACCTATACAACATCGGGTCAGGCATCCACAGGCTGGACAGGAAACCCCATAACCGAAAAAGGCGATAAGCTTCTTGACTACTGTAAGGGAAATGTCAACATTTACAGAGGTATCAAGATAATCTGTGCCGGTGCAAACGGTATGACATCCAACGTTTCAACTTACCCTACCATTGATATTGCTTACGGTGCCTGCGCTGACGCAAATGGTGCAGATCCCTATACTTATACCAAGGTTCTGGGTCATAATTACAACAGCGCTATCTCAGGCAGCGAATATATCAATTTCGGCGATACCATCAGCGGTCCCGGCGGCAAGCTTTACAAAGTAGCTCTGGACACAGCCCAGTCCCCTGCAAACTGCAAGCAGGCTACCGGTTTCATGGATCTTCGCTACGAAAGATACGACCCTGTCGATAACCCTACAGGTGCAGATACAACCACCTTTACTATCGGCGGAACAACAAAAACTGTTTCCAACAAGCTTGAAAAAGACTTTACAAGAAAAATAGAGCTTCCCGCTAAGCTTTATGACCACACCAACAACACAACTCCCATGGGTGATACAGAAGTCAAGTTTCCTACAGAACGCAGCATTTTCGGAGATTATTTCTTTGACTATGTTGGTAAGGACTTTGTTACGGGAGTAGACGGATATCACTCAGATATCGACTATGACGGAAACGAGCTCAAGAACTGGACCGATTCAGTAGGCTTCCATGACGGTTCTAAAGATCATAACTCGCCTTCCGGCGGATATTGGGGCGGTTATACCTGGACAAAGGACGGTGCATTTGACCTTAATGTCACCACTCCTCCGGTAGATTTCGCAAATGACTCCACTCGTACCGCGTACATCAAATCCAGGATCATTCCCTCAGAGATCGTTCTCGGCGACAGCTTCGGATACTCTCTTGTACAGTATTCAAAGCCCGTCACCACCTCCATAAGCGATGGTTCCGATGTTAACGGTTATGTTATCCCTTCAGGCTCAACTATGATAACCGGAAGCGGAATACTTCCCGAAAGTCACACCGGAATTTATTACATTGATGCACGTTCAAGCTCTATCGAGCTGCAGATAGGCGACGGCTCCGGCTCAGGAGACTGCACTATCAGAGGTGAATTTGTAGTAGTAGGAGATCAGCAGGTCACCATTCTCGTTCCCGGACAGAAGAAAATGTCCCTCGGAAAGCCTGTGGGCGAAACCGTTAATATCGGCTGGACAGACCACGGTTTTACAGAATGGACAGATCCTATCAAGAAATCCCTTGATATCAGAGTACAGGGAGCAACTCCTTCTTCGCCTTATCCCAATGTAACATATTACGTTGCATATTATATCAACAATCTGAATTTCTACAGAAATGATACTGTTGTATGCGGCACTATTTATGCGCCCTATTCATATGCAATGTTTGACACCAGCATGAGCAGCGGTCAGACAAGAAAGACATATTACGGAGAGACGGGTAATATCGGCAGCCTCGGCGACATCAACAGCTATGTTTACGGAAATGTTATCTGTGCCAGATTTAAGGCAGGTCAGCATGCGGGTATCACATTTATCCCCAATGACGATCCTCCTGCTTACGGAACAAAGAAGCTCAACTTTGATCCCTATGGTGCAGCAAGATAACGGAGGGCGGCTATGAAAAAAAGATTAAAAGCATTTACTCTTATTGAGTGTATCATTGCTATGGCAATTCTGGCGGTATCTTCAATGCTGCTGGTCCAGGCATACTCGGCCCTTGCAAGTGTTTCCAACAAAACATCAGAAAACAATAACAGCATCTATCTTCAGATGCAGGACGCAGAATCACCCGCTGCCGCTGAAGGCAAGACCGACGGTGTGAAGCCTGTTAAGATAACCACAGACTCCACAAAAAAGACCTTCGAGATAAAAACCACCATCGGCGGCGTGGAAAAGAAGTATACTACTAAAGTTGATGTTTATGTTGTAAGCCCCTATGGTACTGACGACTACCAGAAGAGTGTTTCCGGTTCCGAAACCACCGAGTATAACCGTTACATTTATTTCCATTCGTAAGGAGGAAAGCAATATGTCAAAGGCAAAGGCAAAGGGTTTTACCCTTGTTGAGCTGATCGTCGCTATGGCGGTGTTCAGTATCCTGATGCTCGGTATTATGCAAATTGCCGGTCCTATGTCTGAAGCAGCTGCTACAAACGAGGTAGTCAATAACCAGAAAATGGTCGAAAACAACATCGTTACCTATATCGGAGAAACTCTGAGATATGCAACGAATGTTATGGTGATCGAGGGTAAGTCAGGATTTTCTCCCGATGATGCAATAAAGGCATTTGCAAAAGAAAATCCTGTGGACGCTCTGGGAAATCCTTATTTTGCAAATCCCAACAGCCCCACAGACGCCGAAAAGCTGAAGGTAAGACTGATCTGTTTCGACAGATCCAATACCTACAAATACAAAAATATTGATTACAGCGGAAGGCTCATTGCAACTATCCCGGGCAGAACTACCAACACGATGAGCTTCAGCAACATCAAGCAGGACGGCACTTCCAATCTGTACGAAGTATTCGGAAACGATTATTACAACCACGCCGAATACTACCTTACCGCACAGATCAAGGACAATCAGCTGTACCTGAATGTTGACAGCGACTACTATTACAACAATAACAGAAACGGCAATTTTAACAACAGTTCCACTAATCCGGTTGAAGGCACATTCGAGCTTCGCAGTCCAAATAATTCCAAGGCTGCCCGCATATGCAAGTCCATCAAGCAGGGCGGAACAGCCGACAAGCAGATCGCTTCGGCAGGAAGAGGAACAAGCAATATAGTTTATTTCGTTTACATTTATCCCGAGCATTACACAGATTAAGCAATACCAAAAAAATGACCCGTGCCATGCACGGCACGGGTCGTTTTTTTAAAACTGTTTTTACCTGATAATAAAGCTTGAAAGATACATATCTATGAGCTTTCCACCCGCAAATGCGCCTACGGTAAGCCCGATTATCAGAAAGGGTCCGAAGGCAAAGGCGTTTGACTCGTTTTCATCTTTTCTTACAGACTTGAGAATGATACCGTAAACAGCGCCTGTTACAACGGCAATGAGCGCTGCGGTCACAGATGCCTTCACACCAAGCATAAGTCCCCCGGCAGCCATAAGTACAACATCTCCCATTCCGAAGCCGTATACGGGAGGCTGCTCCTTTATCTTGGCTTCCAGAGCTTCCTTTTTGGAAACAAGCACAGAATAATTTCTGTCGGTCTGAGATGTTCTTTTAAGATTATCCTTTATTCCTCTGAGCTCTTTTCTGTCCTCGTCAACAAAGGCGTTGTAGAAAATGGGTGTTATCACAAAACCGATAAGCAGAAGCGGCAGGCTTATACAGAGCATTCCGATGATACCGTCCTTTAAGGTGATCTCGGGGAATGTGAGAAGCTTTCCATCAGAGCCGTTTATGAAGCTCAGAACATGGGTGGCAGCCGCAATTAAAAATGTGTAGACAAGGACCGATATGCACATCTCCTGTGTATCAACGTCCTGAAAGCACAGAACGATAAGCCCCGACATAAAGAGGCAGAGCATTACGGGATAAAGCCCGTAGGTCATAAAATCATAGCGCATAAATACTCCGAGAAATACAATGCCTGTCATAAGCTCGATTATCATATACCGCGGCGTTATTTTCGCTCCGCAGGCACGGCACCTTCCTCTGAGGATGATCCAGCTGAACACGGGTATGAGATCGTACCGCTTGATCTGCGTTCCGCAGGTCATACAATGAGAGTTGTTCGTGATAAGCGACTCCCCCTTCGGAAGTCTGTATATACATACATTAAGAAAGCTTCCGATGGTTATTCCGAACAGGAATACAAAAACATAGATCGTGACCGTCATTATGGTCTCAAGAGTCTCAATACTCAGGCTGCTCATTTTATCAGTCTCCTTTAAATATGAAAATTCGTTTCTCCCGCTTCACAGGCGGTGACGTTACTTAATATATTACCATATATCTTTCCTTTTTTCAAGCAAAAATGCGGTTTTCCGCAAAAATATATTCCGGCGTTTTTTCCGCAGAAGGGCGTTCGGACAATCTCACTCGTCTGCGGAGAAGGAGTTTAAACACTTATGAAGAATATTCCTATTGGCCAGTATATGGTGAACGAGGGAATAATCACCGACGAACAGCTGCAGGCCGCCCTCGACGCCAAAAAGAACGATAATACGCCCGGAAAATTTTTCGGCGATTACGTTGTTGAGCTTGGCTTTGTTACCGATGTTCAGTTCGGTCAGGTCCTGGCAAGGAAAAATAACCTGACCTTCGTTGACCTCGATGACCCCGAGTTTGCCATCGATGTGGAAGCTGTTAAGAAAATTCCCGAGGCTCTGGCTAAAAAGCATACCATCATCGCCATCAAGATAACAGGTAAGCGTCTTACGGTTGCCTCCTATGACCCCGTTAACTTCTATATCTTCGAGGATATCAAGGTAACTACGGGTATGGACGTTGTTCCCGTTCTCGCCACCAAGGCCGCCATCACCAAGGCTATCGGCAAGATCTACTCCAATGCAAACGTGGGCAACGTTATCAGCTCCGTTGAGGACCAGTTCAAGGGCGACGAAGAAATGGACGAGACCGCTGCCGAGATCGCAGAGAGAGTTGACAACGCTCCTATCGTTAAGCTCTGTACCACCATTGTGGAAAACTCCTTCCGCGCGGACGCAACGGATATCCATATCGAGCCTTTCAAGACTTACACACGTATCCGTATCCGTGTTAACGGCGACCTTATCGAGCTTATGAATGTCTCAAACGTTGTTCATAACTCCCTTATCACCCGTATCAAGATCATCAGCGGAATGAACATCGCTGAGAAGAGAGTTCCTCAGGACGGCCGTTTCACTCAGGTCGTTGACGGCACTACCCTTGATGTCCGTGTATCTAACCTCCCCACAGTTAACGGCGAGAAGTGCGTTATCCGTATCCTTGCCACAGGCGATGTGGGCGTGCGTAAGATCACAGATCTCGGTATGACCGATTACAACTATGACAGATTTTCCAGACTTATCAAGGTTCCCCAGGGAGTTATGCTGGTTACGGGCCCTACAGGTTCCGGTAAAACTACCACCCTTTACGCCGCTCTCGGTGAGCTTGCTAAGCCTAATGTTAACGTTATTACCGTTGAGGACCCTGTCGAGAAGAACATCGAGGGTATTAACCAGTGTCAGGTTAATACAAAGGCAGGTATGACCTTTGCCGCTGCCCTCCGTTCTATCCTCCGTCAGGACCCCGATATCGTAATGGTCGGAGAAATGCGTGACCAGGAGACCGCCGAGATCGCCATCAGAGCCGCTATCACAGGCCATATGGTGCTCTCCACACTCCATACCAATGACGCGGCTTCCACCGTTACCCGTCTGGTGGATATGGGCGTTGCTCCTTATATGGTGGCAACCTCCCTTATCGGTATCGTTGCTCAGAGACTTTGTAAGGTGGTCTGCGACGAGTGCAAGACCCCCAGAGTTTCCACCGAGGAGGATAATCAGCTCCTGGGTATTGACGAGTCCGTTACCATTTACGACGCCTGCGGCTGTCCCAAGTGCAACAACACAGGCTATACAGGCCGTACCGCTATCCACGAGATTCTGCTCTGTACGCCTACTATGGCTTCCCTTATCGCCGCTGACGGCAAGACCGACGCCATTTCTCAGCTGGCAAGACAGGAGGGCTGCAAGCTTCTCCGTGACAACGTTGCCGAGCTGGTTCAGGTAGGAAGAACTACCATGGACGAGCTGGTAAAGCTTACATTCGCTGTTTGATCTGCGTCAGACATTCACAGTTAATTTTATTTGCCGCCATGCGGCAGATTGGAGGATAAAATGGATATTGATATCGAAAAAAAGCCTGCGGAAAGAGTTGTCATAAATATTGACAAAATTCTTGATGAAGCCCGTGTTCTCGGCTGCTCCGACGTTCATTTCACTACCAAGATCTCGCCTATCGTGCGTCTTCACGGTACTTTACGTAAGCTCAGCTCTTACCCCGAAATGACCGACGGCGCTATTATGAAGATAGTTGAGCAGATGACAGGCGGCAGAAACATTGAGAATATCAAAAACAGGATCGATACCGACTTCTCATATGTTACCAAGCGCGGCTACCGTCACAGAGTCAACGTTTATCACCAGAGAGGCGACGTTGCTGTTGCTATCCGTCTCCTGAGAAATGATATTCCTACCCTTGAGGACCTTGACCTTCCCCCTATCCTGGGTGACTTCGCTATGCGTCCCAGAGGACTTATCCTCGTAACTGGTCCTACAGGTTCCGGTAAGTCCACGACCCTGGCTGCTATGATCGATTACGTTAACTGCAACCGCAGCGCTCACGTTATCACCGTTGAGGACCCTATCGAGTACATTCACGAGCATAAGAGATGTATGATAAATCAGCGTGAGGTCGGCGACGACGTTGAATCCTTCGCCCTCTCCCTCCGTGCTGCTCTCCGTGAAGACCCCGACGTTATCCTCGTAGGAGAAATGCGTGACTACGAAACAATCACAGCTGCCGTAACCGCCGCCGAAACAGGTCACTTGGTTATGAGTACACTTCATACCACTTCTGCTTCCGATACCATCAACCGTATCATCGACGCATTCCCCGCTCACCAGCAGAACCAGATCCGTACTCAGCTGGCTACAGTTCTCGTAGGTATCATCGCTCAGACCCTTATCCCCAAGGCCGACGGCACAGGACGTGTTGCTGCCCTTGAAATACTCAACGCTACCGACTCCATCAAGGCTATGATCCGTGATAACAAGGTACACCTTATCCAGACTGCTATCCAGACAGGTAAGAAGGACGGAATGGTCTGCCTCGACTACGAGCTTGCACGTATGGTCAAGGAAAGAGTCATCACCGAAATGCACGCAAGAGAGAAGAGCCTGGATATCAACGAGTTCGAGCGTTATATGAAGGGTGATATGTCCATTCAGAGATAAAAAGTATAATAATCAGTGATTTTTTACCCCTTTCGGAGCAGTTTTTCACACACCTGCTCCGAAAGTGTAAAAATTGCAGTGTATTTTCACCGTAACCCCTTAAAAAGGTTACAAATTGTAATAATCAAAGATTTTTATAGTTTTCAGATAAAATTATTACAGCTATTGTGAGAATTTAATGTATAAACAGAATTGCAAAATTTAATGCAATATAAAAATTGCATTTCTCACTATGATACGGGCGTCAAAAAAGTTGCAATAATCAGTGATTTTGAGAAATATAAAACGAGCGTTTTGTGCAACCTGCTTTAAAAGTTAAGATTTTGAAACGTTTTCGTGAAACAATCCACAAATTCACAAAATTAGAGGAAAAATTATCAGAAAACTATTGACATTTGCGGGCAGATAGATTATAATGTAATTACAGTCAAGGGAGAGAGGAAAACCGAACGGAGCTCCTCCGAAGCGGAAAGCTTTCCCAAACTGATACATTGGTATCTGCCTTACGAACGGAGGGTGTCCAATGAACAATTCAAAGCGGAAGCTGCGAGGCTTCACCCTGCTGGAACTGGTAATAGTAATTGCAATACTCGCAATTATGGCGGCAATTCTTGTTCCGAACATTTCGGACTACATAAGAACAAATCACATCAAGTCCGCTAACAGTCAGGCTCAGCAAGTTTATATGGCGGCTCAGGATTATCTGATCAGCGAACAGATCAAAGGTACCACTGCAAAGGACATTACCGGTACAGCAACACCGCCAAGACTTTGCTGGATAATGGTCAACACTGAGCAGGGTTATGACAGCACAAAGTACGATAAGTCCAACAAGACTACGGTGGTTGATTCCTTCGGTATCAAACAGGATCCCGCCACAGGCTTTGATGTAAGAAAAATCACAGTCGGTTCCGATACGCTCAATGCTTATCCCATTGCCGACGGCATCGAGTCCAGATTGGAATCAAGCTTCAAGGGTTCTTGGGTAGTTGCTTTCTATCCCTCTACCTTCACTGTAGCTTATGCAGTCTACAATGACTACTACAGCACCACTGCCGAATGCGAAGCGGCTGTAAAGCTCATCGGTACAAACGGCGGTGTCAAGGATGCATCAAGCTGTGATGACAGACTTTATCTGTACGAGTTCAATGTAGATGCCAATGGTCGCAATCCACGTGCTCAGGAATCCGATTTTATGCATCCCACTCAGGGCGTTACGCCCCATATGTACACAGGTCAGTTCCCTGTTCCTGTTCATTAACGTATAACTTCAGAGCGACATAGACTCTGTAGCTTATAAATTAAAATTTTATTATTTAAAAAGGAGGAATTTCCTATGAGAAATTCAAAGATGAAGGGCTTTACCCTTATCGAGCTCATCGTTGTTATCGCTATCATCGGTGTTCTTGCAGCTATCCTCGTTCCCTCTATGATCGGTTATGTTGGTGACTCCAAGCTTTCTACAGCTAACTCCAACGCTAAGCTTGTTTACACTAACACAGCTACATACGCTACAAAGTGCGAAGTTGCAGGTTTCCCCATGACTTCTTCTAACGGCGTTTCCAACGTTGACCTCAACACTTCCACAAACTCTGTTCCTTCCGCAGTTGTTGCTCCTACAGCTTCTTCTGACATCAACCTTTCTCAGGCACTTCGTATCCTCATGGGTTCCAAGTCCGCTTCTGCAGGTTTTGCTACTTCCGTTCTTAACGCTTCCGGTACTCCTTCTGCTACTGCTTGGGCTAAGTCCACAAGCGATAAGTACGTTGGCGGTTACCCCGACGAGGCTACTGCTAAGACCGGTGAGACCGGCGGTATCACCCTCAGCACAGCTGTTAAGCAGTAATCGAATTTATAATCTGAATTTGATTTAAAACACAAAAAGCCCCGGCGGCTATGCTGCCGGGGCTTTTTTAAAAGTAATTTTTAAGGATAAAGCTTATGGAAAATAGTGAAAACAAAAGCAAGATAAAGTTCTCTGAACGTGTGCTGTCAAAAAAGCAGATATATATTTTACTTGCAGTAATAATCATTTTGCAGGTGCTGAATATTACCTACTATTTTGCAGTAAGAAAACAGGGCTACCATTCCGATGAGATCTGGAGCTACGGATTTGCAAATTCCTTCTACGAGCCTTATATTTACAACAATGAGGACGATTCTCCCGCTATGGGAGTATGGCGCGACGGCTCCGACTTCGACCATTATATCACTGTGCAGAAGGGTCAGCAGTTCCGTGTTGATTCTGTATGGTACAATGAGGTCCCCGATATGCACCCGCCCCTTTATCCCGCCATTCTGCATATCATCTGCTCCTTCTTCCCCGATACATTTTCCAAATATTTCGGATATCTGATAAATTTTGTCTCTATGATAATAGGACAGATATATCTGTACAGGGTCGCTACACGACTGTGCAAATCGGATTTCCTGGGAATACTTGTATGCTTGCTGTGGGGATTCTGCACCGGATATATCAACCTGAATGTTTACCTGAGAGCTTATTCCCTGATAACTATGCTCTCCATTATGCTGCTGTTTTATCACACGAGACTTTATCTGTCCGAAGGCAGCTTCAAGGGCAACCTGATAAAGATAGGCGTGATCATTATCATAGGCGCTCTGAGCCATCATTATTTTCTCATTCTTTCCTTTGCCATAGTTGCCTGCTTCTGTTTCTTTTACCTTTTTAAGAAGCAATGGAAAAAAATGTTTGCATATGCGCTTTCTATGGCAGGCTCGGTACTTGTTTCAATAGTGCTGTTCCCCGCAACTATCGACCACCTTTTAACAAGAGGTACCGCCGACACTCAAAGACTTGAGAACGCTATGCCTTATATCCACGGTCTGAGATATAATTTTTCTCTTATTACGGATTCCCTGGCAGGATACAGAATTTCCGCTTATGCCACAAGCTGGTATGCCTACGTTGTTGCGGCGCTGGTGCTGCTGATAGCTGTAGGTGCTCCTCTCTGTTTCCTTTTCAGAAAAGAGGAATGGTTCAAGAAGTTTTCACGCAAGGTCATTGACGCCCTTAAATATTTTGGCAAAAACTTTGACTTTATGCTTCTGTTTATGATAATCACCATCTTCTTCGTTCTCAGCATAATTGCCATCACCGTTAATTTAAACACTATGAGCGTCAGCGCAGACAGATACCTTTTCTATGTTATGCCCTGGACTGCTATTGCGGCTGTCCTTATCGTAAAATATCTTTTCAGACTGATAAAACCGCTGTATAAATATCATAAATATGTTATTTCGGCTCTGTGCTGCCTTGCACTTGTATCAAGCCTTCTTTTCTGTGAAACTAAATATTTCTTCGAGTTCTACCCCAGAGGAAGAGGCGGTATCGATACCACCGTCACTAAAGACAGCAAATATATTATGCTCATTGAGGACAACTGGATACTGACCGTTTATCCCTATAAGCTTTTAGGCTGTAAATCCTTCCTCGCCGCTATGGTAGTAAATTATCAGTTATATATTGAGGAGATGCAGAAGATCACCCCCGACGAGAATACTTATCTGATACTTGATACTACTATGCTCGATGCTTATTCCAAGATCTTCGGAGACGAAAAGGACGAAGACGGCAATGTTGTCAAGAACAATATTACCTACAAATACGAGGACGATTCGTTTTTGGATAATGTTATCACAGAAGACGATGTTATCGAAAAATTTGAAAATGAAATTTACCCCGGATATAAGCTTCAGTTCTACGGTTCGGAGATAATTTTCGGAAGAATAGATCATATCTTCCGGATCGTTCCCGAAGAAGATTACATTGACGTTCCTATAAATGACATTTATATGGAGAATAAGGAAAAGGCTAAAAAGCTTGAAGAAGAGCAAAAAGCCAAAGAAGCCGAAAAAGCCTCGGCATCCGCCAAATAAAAATCAAGGCTGCTGCAGCGTGTGTGCTGCAGCAGCCTGTTTTTGTCTTATACTAATAACCAATTGTTCTATGGATAAAATGCTTGACAAATCATACTTTTTGGTATATACTAAGTATATACGGAGGTGATATTATGACTACTACAATTCAGAAATGGGGCAATAGTCAAGGTATAAGAATACCGAAAATCATACTTGATACTGTCCATTGGAATGACAATGAAGAACTTACTCTTATCGTAAAAGGCAACGAGGTAGTTATAAAAAAAGCTAACGAAAGAAAAGGGATCAAAGAGCTTTTTGAAGGATTTGACGGTGAATATATACCTGAAGAAATTGATTGGGGCGAGCCTGTAGGTAAAGAAATATGGTAAAGCAGGGAGATATTATAAAGGTCAGCTTTGACCCGCAGTCGGGTCACGAGCAGGCAGGCTACCGTCCGGCGGTAGTTGTAAGCAATGATTTTTTTAATGAGAAAACAAAGCTTGCTATTGTTTGCCCCATAACTAATACAAACAACCGCTTTCCTCTGCACATTCCTCTTGATGAACGCACAAAAACAACGGGCGTCATTCTGTGTGAACATATGCGTTCTCTTGACCTAAACAGCCGTCCTCACTCGATTATGGAAACATTGCCTGAGGATATTCTGAAAAAGGTAATTGATATTATTTTTGCAGAAATTGATATAACATAAAAGGGACTGCCGCCGCAGTCCCTTATTTTTATTCTTCACTCAGCACAAAGCACACAAACCGCATTGCCGTGCGCTCCTCGCCGTTTATTTCTACTGTGGAAAATTCGGGGAAGCATACAAGGTCAAGCCCCACAGCCGCAAGATACCCTCTTGCAACCGCAATGGATTTCACAGCCTGATTGGTGGCTCCCGCACCCACCGACTGTACCTCCGTCTGACCGCAGCTGCGGACAATGCTGGCGATGGCTCCCGCCACCGAATTGGGAGAGGAATTTGCCGAAACTCTCAGTATATCCATTTTGAGACCGCCCTTTCCTATGTATTCATAATGCTATTATATACGAAAAAGCGGTCATATGCAAGGATTTACGGAAATTTAGGCGATTTATCTAATAATCAGCCGCTCAATACTGTGAACTTTACCGCATTTTTCATCTATATTCAGCTTTACTCCGTTAAAAAACGGTGCTTCCTCCGATTCGGTAAATTTAACGGGGCATTTCGTCCTCTGCTTTTCTATGGCAAGCTCCTTTTTTACCCCGAGAACGGAAAGCTCCGCTCCGCACATTCCCGCGTCGGTGATGTAGCCCGTGTGACCGTCAAGTATCATTTCGTCGGCGGTCTGTACATGGGTGTGAGTGCCGATAACTGCCGATACTCTGCCCGAAAGATAGAAGCCCATTGCCTTTTTCTCCGAGGTGGCTTCGGCATGGAAATCCACAAGGATATTGGGTGTGTCCATCTCACGAAGGAGCCTGTCGGCGCATTCAAAGGGATTGTTGAGCGGCTCCATAAAGGCTGTTCCCATAAGGTTTATGACCCCGAAGCTGTATCTGCCCATATCTACAACAACGGAGCCCTTTCCCACTACCCCCTCGGGATAATTTGCGGGACGGAGAAGATTTTCCTTTATATCATAGTATTCGGTAAACTCTTTGCGGCGAAAGCAGTGGTTGCCTGTGGTTATAACATCGGCAAAGCGGAAAAGCGCATCCATGGACGCCTTGGTTATGCCGTTGCCGTCGGCGGAGTTTTCGCCGTTTGCTATGACGATGTCCAGCCGTTCCTTCGCTCTCAGCCTGCCTACGGTCTTTTCCGCAAAGTCACAGCCGTTTGTGCCTACTATATCGCCTATGAATAATACGTTTATCACAGTCTCAGTCCTCCGTATCGTACTTTCTGCGGACATTGTCCATCATCTCAAGAAATTCCCTGCGGATATTTTCGGGTGAAACTACCTCTGCCTTGTCGCCGAACTGGAACAGCCAGCCGTAAAATGCCGCTCCCGCCACAAGCTTTACGCTTACGGTGAATTTGTCCTCACCATCGGGTATCAGGATCGGGTCTGAGCCGAATTTGTCCGCTACCACGTTCACAAGGCTGCTGTCAAGCCGCAGGGTGACGGTGCAAAGCTCTCCGCTGAACATGGAAAAGGTGGTGGCGGTATATTCGGCAAGGTCAAAGCCCTCGGGGATAGGCTCGGCTTTTTCATCAAGTATGACCACATTCTCCATACGGTCTATGCGGAAGTTTGAGAGAGTGGAGTATTTCCCCTGCTTGCCCACAAGATAATAGCTGCCGTCATTCCAGGCAAGGGCATAGGGGGAGCAGCTCCGTCCGCCCTTGCGGTATTTCTTCTTCATTCCCACAGTTCTGTCAAAATAACGGAAGGCTATCTGCTTCTTGCTGTCTATTGCCTGCTGTATGGTGTCTATGCTTATATAGATAGCCTCGTTCTCCGACTTTATTCGGTTTGATACGTAAACGCGGCGGTTTATCTCCTGTCCGTGATAATTGCTGGTAAGTCCCTCAAGCTTTTTAAGAAGGATACGGGATTTTTTCTCGGTTATAAAACGGGAGGAGCTTACCGCGTCCGCAAGGAGCTTTATCTCGGGCAGCTCAAAGCTGCGGCTGCCAAGATAGTAGCCCAGCATTTTCCCCATGGGCACGGTGATTATGTCCATTCCGTAATCCATCAGGAGCTTTATATCCTCAAGGAGCGTTTTTCGGCTCGCTCCCACTCCAAGGGTCTCAAGGCGCTTTTCAAGGTCATATACGCTTATGGGGTGCTCCTCGTCGGTCTCGTTTCTGAAAATATCTGCAAGATATAAGAATTTCAGCTTCTGATTTATGCCTGCTTCTTTTGACATCGATATCACTCCGTTAATTATTTCAGAAATTTAGTAAGTTAAATTCTGATTAAAATTTATAATATTCTATTGACTCTTTGACTATTTTATGTTATGATTAGATTGCAAAATTCTTATTTTAGTATTATGGAATTATGGAGGTATTATTATGCAGTACGAAGTTAAAAATGCTCCCCTGCCTGTGCTTATCTGCCGCCTGGAAGCAGGCGAGGCTGTTGAGTGTCAGAAGGGCGCAATGTCCTGGATGACCCCTACTATGCAGATGCAGACAAATCTCGGCTCGGGCGGCGGCGCAGGACTTCTGGGCGCTCTGGGCAAAATGGCTAAAAGCGCTGTAACAGGCGAGTCCATCTTCCGCAATACATATTCCGCAGCAGGCGGCCCCGGCGAGATAGCTTTCGCTTCCACCTTCCCCGGCGATATCATCTGCTTTGACACAAGCGCTCAGCCTATCGTGGCTCAGAAATCCGCATACCTGGCAAACACTATCGGCGTTAATATGGAAATTTTCTTCCAGAAGAAGATAGGCGCAGGTCTTTTCGGCGGCGAGGGCTTCATTATGCAGAAGTTTACAGGCAAGGGTATGGTTTTCCTGGAGATAAACGGCGGCATTGTTGAATATAACCTGGCTCCCGGTCAGTCTATGCTCATCGACACAGGCTACCTTGCAGCTATGGAGGCTACCTGCTCTATGGATATCGAGACTGTCAAGGGCGTCGGCAACGTGCTTCTGGGCGGCGAGGGTCTCTTTAACACTAAGGTAACAGGCCCCGGCAGGATATGGCTCCAGACCATGCCTGCAAACATTCTTGCAAACGCTATCCAGCCCTACATCGTTACAGGCTCCTGATAAAGCAGTTCATATTGACTGACAAAACCGCCTTTCGGTATTTCCGAAAGGCGTCAGCTTGTCGATAAAGCGGTTAAATGAAAAAAGTTGCACAAAAGAACACAACAT
>NZ_JBJERV010000093.1:0-5414 GCF_051882455.1 Huintestinicola sp.
CCCGCAAGGTCGGTCCTGCCGTCGAAAACTCTTGCATTGGTAAGCTCCGCAAGCTCATTCAGCTGTCCGTCCTCGGCGTCGCCGAACATTATGGAAAAAACGGGGATATCATATCCGCAGGAGTTATATTTGCTGATAAAATCCTCACGGCTTCTGGTTTTTGACGCGCCGTCCGACATTATTATCACCGCAGGGCAGTAATCCGACAGGTCGTAATTCTGTACAGCTTCTTCTATCCCCGCTGCTGCCGCGGAGTACATATCTGTACCCCCTTCCGGCTCCTCGGCTGCTATACAGCTGTAAAGGTCCTCAAGGACAGCCTCCGAGGCTCCCTCGGCAGTATATACCGAGCGCACATCTCCATCAAATATCACGGCGATGTTTACCTCGTCCTCCGCCGCCTGCAAAAGATTTTTCTCCGCATTTTCCGGGAGAAGTATCTGTCCCATCGCCTCCACAAGCTGGCTGTTTCCCTCGCCTCTCATACTTCCCGAAAAATCAAGGCAGTATATGTTTAAAGACGGCTTGCGGAAGGCTGTCTGATACAGAGCAAGCGCCTTCATAAGCGTTTCCTCCGAGGGCATTGTTATGGGTGAGAGAATTTTTTCGGTATCTATCCCCCACTGTGCATTGAAAATATCACCGTACTGCGAGTAATCCTCGGTAAATCCCGTTCGTCTGCCCGTCTGACGGATCTTTTCCTGTACATCGTCCGACAGAAGATATTCCTGCACCTCAAGAAAAGCCTTTTCCTTATCCTTGTTGCCGTGATCTGCATAGGCAAGAGGAGAGTCGGCAACGGTAAGCCCGTCATAGGGATATACCGCATAAAGCGGCTCTCTGCCCTGTGAAACAAGCTCTCTGTCTGCGGCTATGATAAGGGATTCGTAATTCACCATTGCGTCGTAATCCCCCGCAAGGAACATATCCTTGAGCCAGTCGGAGCTGCCCGAGCTTCGGTCAATTCCCGAAAAAAGAGAGGATATTTTTTCTTTCAGCCCGGGAGAGTCAAGGTCATCGGAGGTCAGAGCCGAGGTCTTGCCCGTCAGTGCATAGAGAAAGCCAATATATGCGCTTGCTCCCGAATTGGACTGAGTTGCGCTTGTCATACAGAAGCTAAGCTTTCCCGAATTTATGGCGTCAAGGATATCATTTACGGAGACCTTTCCGCTTGTGAAGCCGAGATTTTCCGCCAGGGACTTTTTTATCCCGAAAACAACGGGCGATGATGAGATCGACTTATCGTGCTTGATGATATGCATATCGTCCCCAAGGGAAAGCCATATGCCTGAGGCGGGCCACACAGCGTCATATTCCTCCGCGCCGTTTTTCAGCTCGTTCATGATATCCACCGAGCCTTTGTAGGTCATTTCAATGCCCACGCCCGTTTTCTTTGAACATTCCGAAAGGATATCCGATAGCTCCTTGTTTTCCGAGCCCGATAATATCCTGATAGTTTCCTTTTCAAAAACGCCGCCGCCAAAGCTGTTTTCCGAAGCCGTATCCCGTGACAATGCGCAGGAGGAAAAAATGCCCGCGGAAAAAAGTGCGGATAGGATAACACACAATGCTTTTTTCATACAAAACCGTCCCGTAAAAAATATTATTTAATATATTATGATACTGCAATGTAAAATCGGCTATCCGCGGTTTGCAAAATCTGTGTAAAACCTATTATTTTCCGCTTTTCTCCGTGAGCAGGACGCCGCACGCCAATGCCGTTAGAGGTGCAACGCTTACAAGTCCGAAGCTGCCCACAACGGTATGCACTATCTCTGCGGCAACGTATTTATAATTCAGGATATTTCCGAGAGGAGTGCCCTGCGCCATAAATACCATCAAAAGCGCGCAGCAGCTTCCCGAATATGCAAGCAGAAGCGTTGTGGTGATGGTCCCCATAGCAGCCCTGCCCACGTTCAGTCCCGACCTTATCGCCTCCATGCGGCTGATATCGGGCTTTTTCTGTATGACCTCATAAACCGCAGATGTTATATCCACCGCCAGGTCCATTACCGCTCCCGAGGAGCCGATAAATATGCTTGCCATAAATATCCTTGTAAGGTTCAGGTCGCTGTAGCCGTTATACAAAAGGCTTTCGGAAAATGACATGACCGCTCCGTGGATCTTGAACATATCCGTAAATATCATTCCCGTAACGGCAGTAGTGATAATGCCTGCTCCCACGCCCAGCGAAGCCGCCGCAGTCCGTCTGTCAAAGCCGTATACCAGCGCGATTATCATCACAGAAAGCAGCAGGACGATCATCCCGCCCGTTATTATGGGGTCAAAGCCTTTGAGATACAGCGGCACCAGCACCTTCCATATCGAAAGCACCGTCACCGCAAATGACAGCACAGCCCTTACTCCCGTCTGTCCCGCAAATGCTGCGAGAAAAACGATAAATACTGCTGCCAGAATAAGCTCGCCCGTAAGGCGGTAATGGTCCACCATTGTGACCGACAGTATCTCGCTGCCCCGATAGCTTACAAGGACATACGCCTTGTCACCGACGGCAAATATCTTATCCTGCTCAAGAGAGCCGTTGAGCATATTCACAGCCTCGGTCTCCTGCCCCTTGAACAGACCGCCCAGCAGCTTTACTCTGCATACCTGCTCGCCCTGCCTTACAAGCCCTGTGTCGATTATGGCGCTGTTGTCGCAGGAGATCACTCTTGCGGCACAGCGGTCGCTGCCGGTATATGTTGCTGCCCCCTCGAAGCCTGTGGGGATAAGCAGCAATAATACTATCAGAAGCAGCGCTGCAATAACAGGCGCATTATATCTTATTTTTTCTGTCATTTGCATATATCCTTTCGGTTATTATAATTAGCGCCCTCATACATCGGAGCATGAGAGCGCTTATACTAATAACCAATTAACCTATGGACAAAATACGGCGGCTATAATACGCCAACTCTGCGTCAAACTCCCTTGCCGGGCGACAGCCCGCCTGCGGTCGTTTTCCTTGATTTGTCGTATTCTATCCACCGTCTTTATCCATAGAACAATTGGTTATTAGTATTAGGAGAAGAATTTAAAGAGAAGATCGTTTACTGAACATTTGTCAGCAGAGCAAGCTTGTCATAAATATCGGTGTTATCGTAATATCCTCCGAAAAGCTCCTGACCTGCGCCCTTTGCGAATACCGCAACGGGGAGTCCTGTGTGAGCATATGAGCTGAAATTGATGCCCGATTTGTTGTTGAGAATGTGTGTGATAGTTACGGTAAGAGGCTCGTAGGTGCCGTAGAGGATATTTTCCTCATCGGTAAGCTCCTCCTCGCCGCCGCTTAAAGACTTGTCATATGCGGCTCTGAGCTTTTCCATTTCCCAGTCGGTGAGAATGAGATTGGGGTCGGTCTTGTCGGTGGCATTTTCGGGAGCAACAAGTCCGAAAAGTCTCTGAACATCCTTCAGGACCGTTTCAAAGGAGGTGCCTTTTTCCTTGTACTTTGCAACATATTCGCTGTCGAATTTAGCGTAGGATATCTTCTGATTTTTAAGATTTGCAAGATATGTATCATAGTTTGTTCCTGCATAGCCGATGGTCAGACCGCCTGTTTCGTGGTCGCCTGTTACAAGGATAAGGGTCTCGTCGGGGTGTTCATTGTAAAACTCCACTGCCTCAGCAACTGCAAAGCTGAGAGCCGCTGTATCGGAAATTGTTGAGCCTGCGTCATTTGCGTGGCAAGCCCAGTCTATCTTGCCGCCCTCGACCATCATAAAGAAGCCCTTGTCATTGTCGAGCACCTCGATGCCCTTGTCAACATAATCCGCAAGAGTCCATTCATCTGCCTTGCGGTCCTTGTGGTAGGACATTGAATCGCTGTCTGCGAGTGTTTCGGCAATTACGATGGACTTGCCGTCCTTTGCGGAAAGCTTCTCGGCTTCTGCCTGAGTTTTTACTACCTTGTAGCCAGCGTCCCGGGCTACCTTGTAGATGTCCTTCTTATCTCCGTCGGCACCTGTGGGCTTGAGCAGTGCGCCGCCTGCGAAATAATCAAAGTCGCTTTCCACCATTTCAAGTCCGATCTCATAGTAATTCTTTCTGCTTGCCTGATGCGCATAATATGCCGCAGGAGTAGCGTGGTTGAGGTTAACGGTGGTAACGATACCTACCTTATAGCCGTACTGCTCCTTGAGCTTTTCGGAGATAGTTTCATACTTTGTTGTAAAGGTCTCGTCCATATTGATGGTGCCGCTGTAGGTCTTGTGACCTGTGGAGAGGGAGGTCGCAGTAGAAGCGGAATCGGGGCAGAACGATGTGGAATCATATGTTGACGCCGAACCTGCAACGGGGAAATTCATAAAGTTCAGTACCTTGGTGCTGTCAAGGATATCGTTGTTATTCGTATCATTCAGAGCGGAATAATAGTCGGCGGTCGCCTGTATCTGAGGATAGCTCATACCGTCTCCGATAAACATGAAGATGTACTTGGGTGTTTTTCCCTTATACTGTGAAGCCGAGGCGGTGGTCTTTACCGAATTGTCATTCTTGGTGTTTGCCGCATAAACCGAGCTTACTGTTGCCGTTGCCGCAACTGTTACCGCAGCAATAACTGCTGCCGCTTTTCTGAAATTCATAATAGATCTTTCCTTTCGTTTCCGTACCGCAGATATTGTTTTGTACGGCGTTTCTGTTCAATAATTTTCATCTGCGATTTTATTTTATATCCCGAATGTAAAATCTGTAACCTCAAACGGTCAAAATGTATGTAAAATAATCTGCGGGTGACGACCTGCGGCGAGGCCGCGCTGTTAGTTTACGAGAATTGGTCAGCTTTGTTTCCGCGCCGATAGATTTTACTTAAATTATAAAGCAATATAATTTTGCTTAAAATTATAAGCGAGTATGCAGTTTGTATTTGTGCTTTTATACTAAAGATCAGTATTATGCTAATCTTTAGTATAAGTGTTACCGTGCCACAAATGAGAAAATTTTCCGAAATATCCCAACGAGGTCGCCGCGGGGCGTCCCCCGCCGCCGCGGGGCGTCACCCGAAAAAGAACACACCTGCCTGCTATGTCATATAATAAAGGGAAATATAAAATGCACATCTGCGGCTTTGCCCGCAGGCGGCTGTAATATATTTCATATCCGGTCAGAAAGGAGTTTACTGAGATGACAAATTTGTCGGAGCATCCGAAGCAGACATTTGTCAGGACCTTTGATATAGAAGCCATATCCATTCCCATCGTATATAATAAATACGGCGATCACGACCCTAACGGTATGCTGTATGTGCTGAAAAAGGATTCCGAACGTATAAAGCGAAAGGCACGGGAAAATTATGAAATGCAGCCCCCGCAGCCTTACAGGGAGGTGCAGCCTCTTGTTATCAGAGCAAACAGGGGCGATGAAATAAGGATAAACTTTTACAACAGCCTCGGACGAAAAGCGTCAATGCACGTTCA
>NZ_JBJERV010000094.1:0-5153 GCF_051882455.1 Huintestinicola sp.
AAATAAGGATAAACTTTTACAACAGCCTCGGACGAAAAGCGTCAATGCACGTTCAGGGGCTGCGCTATGATGTTCTCACATCGGACGGCGCAAATGTGGGAAATAACCCCGATACTGCCACGGCAGAATTTATCAGCTATGTGTGGTACGCAGAAAAAGAGGGCGTTTATCTGTTCTCGGACCTGGGCGACCCGAGCGGCGGCGAGGACGGCACCAACGTTCATGGACTTTTCGGCGCGATAATTGTAGAAAAACCGGAGTCCGAATGGTTTGACCCTGTTACGGGAGAGGCGCTTGAAAGCGGTCTTTTTGCGGATATTTACAGTCCCGCAAATCCTGCTTTCAGAGAATATGCGGTATTTTTCCACGACGAGCTTGAAATAAAAAACAAGGATGGAGAACAGCCCCTTGACCCTCATACGGGTCTGCCGAACGGCACCACGGCTATCAGCTACCGCAGCGAGCCCATGCGAAACCGTCCTCCCCTTGACGAAATGCACCACGTGGTCACAGGCGAAGATATTTCCATGAGCTCCTGGGTATACGGCGACCCTGCGCCCCCCATACTGCGCGCTTATGCAGGTGATCCTGCAAAGATACGGCTGATACACGGCGGCGTAAAGGAAACTCACGTTTTTCACCTGCACAACCACCAATGGAAGCTTGAGCCCGACGACCCGAAATCAACTATCATCGACTCAATTTCAATAAGTCCCCAGGAGTGTTACACGCTGGATATCCTCTATGGCGCAGGAAGCCTGACAAGGACTATCGGCGACGCTATTTTCCACTGCCACCTCTATCCCCATTTCCACGAAGGAATGTGGACCTTATGGCGCATTTTTGACAGGCTTGAGGACGGTACGGGCAAATATCCCGACGGTACGCCCATAGACCGTCTGATGCCGCTGAAGGACCGTCCTTTTCCTCCCGAAAAGGATAGTATGCACCCGGGCTATCCCAATTTCATAAACGGCAGATTCGGCGATTATCCGCCGCAGCCCCCTTTGGGAATACTTGATAAAAACGGGAACAATGTTATCTTCCCCACCCGTAAGGAAGCGGCGAATTTCGTGCCGGGTTTTGCCCCGGGAGCCTTGTATTCCGAGACCTGTCCGTGCAGATGTCCGAAGGAGGTCAAGGTATTCGAGCTTGCGGTGGTGCAGGCTGATATCGTTTATAACCGCTACGGCTGGCACGACCCCCAGGGCAGATTTTTCGTACTGAAAGAGGATATCGAGCGCCACGGCACCCTTGAAAATTATCTTGAAAAGGTAAACTGCGGCAAGATAAGACCCGAACCTCTTGTAATACGTGCCAATGCAGGGGACTGCGTGGAAATAAGACTTACAAATCTCCTTCCCGAATTTATTGAGGAAAGCCCCTTCCAGATGAAAACTCTCACCGATATCATCGGTTTTCATATTCATCTTGTGAAGTTTGATACCATAGTATCCGACGGCGCTGCAAACGGCTGGAACAATATTGCGGGAGCAAGGAAATATGAAACACTGATAGAGCGTTTTTACGCTAACGAGGAGCTGAACACCGTCTTTTTCCACGACCACCTTTTTGCAAATTCCCATCAGCAGCACGGTATGTTCGGCGCACTGATAATCGAGCCTGCGGGTTCGGAATTTCTGAGTCCGAAAAACGGCAAGCCCCTTAAAAGCGGAGCAAATGCCGTTATCAGAAAAGCAAACGGCGAATCCTACCGTGAATTTGCCCTGTTCGTTCACGATTTTGCGCTGCTGTTCGATAAATACGGCAAGCCCCTTGATCCGCCCGAGCACCCCGGCTCCGACGACGACCCGGGCGTAATGGGAATAAGCTACCGCTGCGAGCCTATGAGAGAGCGTCTGAAAATAAAGAACGACCCCTCTCATATTTTCAGCTCCCGCAGATACGGCGACCCTGCTACGCCCATTCTGGAGACCTATCCCGGGGAGCCGATGGTGATACGCCTCCTTGACGGCGCACATGAAGAGCAGCACGCATTCAACATCAGCGGAATGTCCTGGAGAAAAGAGATGACCGACCTTGTTTCTCCCATTGTTGCCGAACAGACCATCGGCATTTCCGAGGCCTTTAATATCCGCATTGACGAGTATTACGGCGCAGGAGATTATCTGTACTATTTCGGCGGCATTGACGATGTATGGCTGGGCTTGTGGGGCATTATCAGAGCCCATGGCAGACGCATGAAGCACCTGCGTCCCCTGTGCAATGCCGCAAAGCCTGTGCCCATTCCGACCTGTCCTCCCAAGGGCGCAAAGATACGGAAATTTGAAATTGCCGCAGTTCAGACAAATATCGAGTATAACCGATACGGCGACCATGACCCCGAGGGTATGGTTTTCGTTCCCTTCGAATATGCCGAGGACGTAAAATACGGCAGGAAAAAGCCGATACCATTGATACTGCGTGCAAATGCAGGAGAGTGGATAGAGGTCACACTGCACAATATGTTCGATAAACCTGTGCTGTACCACGACTATCCCTCCGTTCCGCTGGATATGCCGCACAGACCGTCCGACCGTGTATCTCTGAGCCCCCAGTTCCTGAAGCACTGTCCCGTTTGCTCTGCAGGAGTGAACGTGGGCTTCAACAAGCCTGAGCAGACTGCCGCCCCCGGGGAATGTATCAGGTATTTGTGGTATGCCGACAAGGAGTATGGTACCTGTATGCTCAGTTCCTTCGGAGACCTGCGAAATCACAGATACCACGGCTTGTTCGGCGCAATAATAATTGAGCCGCCCGGGGCAGAATATTACGGCAAAAGCTCCTGCAAAAAGGAGAAATTCGGCGAGCAGGCAGTGATAACCGCTCCCGGAGAAAAATCTTTCAGGGAATTTGTGCTGTTTGCCCATAACGGTATCCTACTGCTGGATATCAAAGGAAACCTCATTAAAACATCGGCACAGGGCGAAGGCGGCGCACACGGTGGAGTTGACCACGAGGATACGGGCGAAAAGGGCTATAACTATCGTTCCGAGCGTTTTTACAACAGGCTCCTTCGTGTTCCCGATATCAGCAGGGTATTCAGCTCAAAAGCCCACGGAGACCCGTCAACGCCTGTTTTTGAAGCCTATTCGGGAGAGCGTGTTATCATACGTTATCTTATGCCCGCTGATAAGCCGAGAAATATCAGCCTTGTCCTTCACGGTCACAGCTGGCGCGCACAGCCCGACGATCCGTTATCCACGATAATTCCCGTACAGGGTGCGGTAAGCGTGGGCGGAGCGTATAATATCGAGCTTGAAAACGGAGCCTCCGAATATCCCGGAGACTATCTCTACCGTTCGGGCTCGCTGAAATGGGACGTGGAATCGGGTATGTGGGGAATATTCCGCGTGCTCGGAAAGGGAGTAAAATACTGCTGTTCCTGCGTTTGCCGAAGCATTGGAAACTGGTGGGAAAAGAAATGGTTCGACAAATAAGGATATAGCTTTTTACGCGCATGAGTTTTTCTTTGCGCCGTAATATCCGATGCAGAAAACCGAAAACAGCCGGGCTGCAAATGCAGTTCGGCTGTCATTTTTGAATGGTGAGCCCTGCTCCGGCAGAGTAACCGAGACACTAAATGGGTCTATTGTCCCATTGAAACGGGAAATGCTTGTTTGCGAAAATAATATCACCTATTTAAAACCTTCTTATGCCATACCTTTTTTGAACACTCAGGACATCTGAGGATACGGTCGCTTCCGGAATGAACAGCAAATATCACAGCCTTGGTTGAGGGAATGTATCTGTGCTTGCAGTTCTGACATTCATAATAGCCCGAATCGTGCTCAAGGACAGTCGCATATACTGCATCTACAAGCATAACTATTCCGCCGAAGTAACAAAGAGCAATGCTGACAGCACTGTTCTCCGCAGCTGTCAGAATACCGCAGACTATGGTAAAAAGCGATACGACCACACCTGACCAGCCTATAAACGCTTCAGCCTTTGCAAGCTTTGTATTCTTTTCCTTTTCGACGTTCATTATCTCCGTGAGATTTTTTTCAGCAATTTCCTTGTAATTCTCCATAGCAATTTTCTCCCCGGTAAGGAGCTCGTTTACACTTATTCCAAGAATGCCGCACAGCTCCAGCATAATTGATGCATCGGGCAGGCTCCTGCCCGTTTCCCATTTGGAAACAGCTCGGTCGGTTATCCCAAGCTTCTCGGCAAGGACAGCCTGAGTAAGTCCTGCATCCTTTCTGCACTTTGCGATAAATTTGCCTGTCTTCTCCATATCCATACCGAAGATCTCCTTTCTGAGGTTTATTATAAGGTAAATGCAGAAAAAAGTAAACACACCGTTGGTTGAGTTACCTGAAAACGGCTCAGATACGTCATTCTACACATTAACCCCTATTCAGCGCAATTGCAGCAACAGTACTGAATTTTAATTTTGGTTCGTCTCTGTTCTCTATTAGTCTGCTGATAATACTCACTTTTTTTGTACTCATTATTTTTACAGTTATAAACAATTACCACTGCTATAACGATAAGAAGAAAAAGAATAATCTTCCCCCTAAAAATGTAATGCTATATCATTCCATATAATACTATACTTGTATTATACAGTTTTTCTGCCGACATTTTGACGACAAAATGTGTGTCAAAAGTGTCGTATAAACGGAAAATACGACACTTTACAAACAAATCCAAATATAGCAAAAACGCCGCAGATGACGTATCAACGCCGCTGCAATAAGGATACAAACCCATCTTATCAATCCGAGCCATCATTTCACAATGGCTCGGATTTTGCTTTTTATTCATTTATCTTGCCTATAAAATTGTAGTAAATATCCAGCTGAACAACTCGTTTGCCGCTTGACCTGTCCGGAGCGTGAACAACGATCTTCTGAATAAAATCGTGCAGAATTCCCGTTGAAAGCTCGGTCAGTTCGGTGTACTTTTTCGCAACAGCAACAAACCGTCTGATATTATCCTGTTCGGTCTTATCATTATTCAAGCTTTTGGAAATGTTCTTGATAGTATCGGAAAGTTCTGCCTGTTCAGCTTCGTATGAGGCGGACATTTTCGCAAAACGTTCATCGGAGATTTTACCGTTGACGTTATCCTCATACAAACGATTGAACATTCTGTCAAGCTCGTCATACCTTTTCTGTGCAGCTGCAAGCTCCTTTTTCTGCTTT